>NZ_VFVC01000046.1:0-47716 GCF_006441575.1 Mesorhizobium sp. B2-4-12 | reverse complement strand
GAGTTTCACGGTCATCTGCTTTACCCTTCGGCCGGGCTGCGGCCTTGATCATTCTCCCTCTCCCCGTCCTTCACGGGGAGAGGGTAAGGGTGAGGGGCAGCGCCAACGCTTCCGATGGCTGCGATGCCCCTCATCTGCCTGCCGGCATCCTCTCCCGTGAAGGACGGGGAGAAGAGCGCTTTCACCCCCTCAACTCATCCACTGGCCGCCATCGACATTGTAGGTCTGGGCGACGATGTATTCGGCGTCGCTGCTGGCCAGAAACACCGCCATGCCGGTGAGATCCTGCGCCGTGCCCATGCGGCCGTAAGGCACGCTCTCGCCGACCAGCTTCTTCTTTTCGCCCTTCGGTCGGTTCTCGTATTTGGCAAACAGTGAATCGACGTGGTCCCAGTGCTCGCCGTCGACGACGCCGGGCGCGATGGCGTTGACGTTGATGCGGTGCTTGATGAGGTCGAGCCCCGCCGACTGGGTCAGCGAGATGACAGCGGCCTTGGTGGCACAATAAATTGCGACCAAGCCTTCGCCGCGCCGTCCGGCCTGGCTTGCCATATTGATGATCCTGCCGCCCTTGCCCCGCGCGATCATCGAGCGTGCCGCCGCCTGCAGCGTGAACAGCGTGCCGGCGACATTGACCGAGAACAGCTTGTCGTAGCTCGCCCGGGAGATCTCGACGATCGGCGCCAAATCGAACAAGGCGGCGTTGTTGATCAGGATGTCGAGGCCGCCGGCCTTGTCCTCCACCGCCTTTACCGCGGCATCGATGGATGCCTGATCCGTGACGTCGAGCTTCACCGCATAGGTGCCGCCGCCAATCTCGGCGGCTGTCTTCTGCGCGGCCTCGAGGTTGATGTCGGCAATCGCGACGATAGCGCCCTCGCGCACATAGGCTTCGGCGAAGGCCTTGCCGATGCCGCGCGCCGAACCCGTGATCAGCGCCGATTTGCCAGCCAGTCGCATGCTTACATCGCCTTTCCGTCAGGACCGAAGCGATGCAGCTTGGCCTTGTCTGGCGTCAGGTAGATCGTGTCGCCGTGATGAACGGCCAGTTCGCCGTCGGCGCGGACCGTCAGTGGGCCCACGCCATCGGCTTGGACATGCAGGAACGTGTCGGATCCCAAATGCTCGGCAACGCCGACGGTCGCCTTCCAGTCGCCCGCCGTCGTCGAGATCTGCATGTGCTCGGGTCGGATGCCGATGGTCTTGGCGCCGTATTTGGTGGCGGGCGCGCCCTCGATGAGGTTCATTTTCGGCGAACCGATGAAGCCGGCGACGAACAGATTGTTCGGGCTTTTGTAGAGCTCCATCGGCGAGCCGACCTGCTCGATATTGCCGGCGTTCAGCACGACGATCTTGTCGGCCATGGTCATGGCCTCGACCTGATCGTGGGTGACGTAGATCATCGTGGTCTTGAGCTGGTGGTGCAGTTCGCTGATCTCCAGCCGCATCGTGCCGCGCAGCGCCGCGTCGAGGTTGGACAGCGGCTCGTCGAACAGGAAGGCCGAGGGCTGGCGCACGATGGCGCGGCCGATCGCGACGCGCTGGCGCTGGCCGCCGGAGAGCTGGCCCGGGCGGCGCTCAAGATAGTTGGTGAGGTTCAGGACGCGCGCCGCGTCCTTCACCTTCTTGTCGATCGTCGCCTGATCCTCGCCCGCCATCTTCAGCGGGAAGGCGATGTTCTTGGCCACGGTCATGTGCGGGTAGAGCGCATAGGACTGGAACACCATCGCGAGCTTGCGCTTGGCCGGCGCCTCGCCGGTGACGTCGCGGCCGTCGATGTTGATGGTGCCGCCGCTGGTGTCCTCCAGTCCGGCGATCAGCCGCAGCAGCGTGGACTTGCCGCAACCCGACGGGCCGACGAAGACGACGAACTCGCCATTCTCGATCACCAGGTCGAGGCCGGGGATGATGGACGTCGATCCGAAGGATTTGGAGACGTTCTTGAGCGTGATGTTTCCCATGGTTTCCTCCCCGAGGGGTTATTGTCCGCCGTCTGTTTGTTCGTGGCGCTGCCTACGATCTGCCCGCTATTTCACGGCACCGAATGTCAGGCCGCGCACCAGCTGTTTCTGGCTGAACCAGCCCATGATCAGGATCGGCGCGATCGCCAGCGTCGAGGCCGCCGAAAGCTTGGCCCAGAACAGGCCTTGCGGGCTGGAGAACGAACTGATGAAGGCAGTGAGCGGCGCGGCATCCGTGGTGGTCAGGCGGATCGTCCAGAACGCCTCGTTCCAGGCCAGGATGATGTTGAGCAGCATGGTCGAGGCAATGCCCGGCACCGCCATCGGGGTCAGCACATAGATGATCTCGTTCCACAGCGAGGCGCCGTCCATGCGCGCCGCTTCCAAAATCTCGCCGGGGATTTCGCGGAAATAGGTGTAGAGCATCCACACCACGATCGGCAGGTTGATCAGCATTAGCATCACCATCAGGCCGATGCGGCTGTCCAACAGTCCGAGGTTGCGGAAGATCAGGTAGATCGGGAACAGCACGGCGACCGCCGGCATCATCTTGGTGGACAGCATCCACATCAAGATGTCCTTGGTCCGCTTGGTCGGCGAGAACGCCATCGACCATGCCGCCGGTATCGCCACCAACAGGGCCAGGATGGTCGAGCCGACCGAGAGCAGCACCGAGTTCAGGAAGAACTTGAAATAGCCGCTCTGCGCCTGAACCTCGGAATAGCTCTCGAATGTCCCCGACGGGATCAGGTTGAAGCCCTGGATCGCCTCCTGTTCCGACTTGAACGAGGTGATGATCGTATAGAGGATCGGGAAAAAGATCAGCAGGGCGACGATCCAGGCGGCTGCCGTCGCGATGGTCTTGTGCCGGGTGGTGACTGCGCGTGCCATCTTTTCCTCCTTATCTGTCCAGGTTCTTGCCGACGGCGCGCATGGCGAAGAAGGCGACGATGTTGGCGAGAATGACGGCGATCACACCGCCCGCGGATGCCTGGCCGATTTTGAACTCCAGCAGCGCCTTCTGGTAAACGAGGAAGGGCAGGTTGGTGGAGGCGTAGCCGGGGCCGCCATTGGTGGTGACCAGGATTTCGGCATAGACCGAGAGCAGGAAGATCGTCTGGATCAGGATGACGACGGTGATCGCCCGCGACATGTGCGGCAGCGTCAGATAGATGAAGCGGCTGATGAAGCCGGCGCCGTCCATCTCGGCGGCTTCCTTCTGCTCGCCGTCGAGCGACTGCAGCGCGGTGAGCAGGATCAATGTCGCGAAAGGCAGCCACTGCCAGGCGACGATGATGATGATCGCCGTCATCGGATGCTGCCCGAACCAGTCGATTGGTTGTGCCCCGAAGAAGCGCGCTATGTCGGCGAACACGCCATATTGCGGGTGCATGATCATGTTCTTCCAGACCAATGCGGCCACCGGCGGCATGACGAAGAACGGCGAGATGACGAGGATGCGCACGATCCCCTGGCCCCACATCGGCTGATCGATGAGCAGCGCCAGCAGGATGCCGCCGATCACCGTGATCAGCAGCACGCTGACGACGAGTGTGAGTGTGTTGAGGATCGATTGCAGGAAGGCCGGGTTGGAATAGAAGAGCTTGTAATTGGAGAACCAGACAAATCCATCGCGGACCGGATTGAGCGGGTTGTACTGGAGGAATGAGAACCAGATGGTGAAAATCAGCGGCACGATCATCCAGACGAACAGCAGCACCACGGAAGGCGCCATCATGAATCGGGCAAGCGAACGGGTCTGCTGAGTAGCCATGACGGTCACCCTTCAAGGATCAGGCTGAATTTTCAGAGGCATTGAAGACGGCCGCCCGAACTGGGTTTCGGGCGGCCGTTGCCGGTCAGCAAGCTGGCCGGCATTCGGCACCGGGAGGAGCCTTACTTGATATACCCGCCCTCGGTCATCGTCGCGGTGGCGGCGTCCTGGGCCTGCTTCAGCGCATCGTCGACGCTCGACTGGCCGGCAAGAGCCGCCGAGAAGAGCTGGCCGACGGTGGTGCCAAGACCCTGGAACTCAGGGATGGCGACAAACTGCACGCCGACATAGGGCACCGGCTTGACGGTTGGATGCGTCGGATCGGCGGCGTTGATGGACTCCAGCGTCATCTTGGCGAACGGAGCCGCCTTCTGGTACTCGGGGTTGGCGTAGAGCGAGGAGCGCGTGCCCGGAGGAACGTTGGCCCAGCCTTCCTTCGACGCGACGAGCTCCGCATAGTGCTTGCTGGTCGCCCACGACACGAACTTCTCTGCGGCGTCAGCCTTCTTGGTGCCGGCGGGAATGGCCAGCGACCAGGCCCACAGCCAGTTGCCGCGCTTGCCCAGGCCGTTGTCGGGCGCCAGCGCATAGCCGACCTTGTCGGCGACGGTCGAGTTCTTCGGATCGGAGACGAAGGACGCCGCGACGGTGGCGTCGATCCACATGCCGCACTTGCCCTGCTGGAACAGCGCCAAGTTCTCGTTGAAGCCGTTCGACGAAGCGCCCTCGGGGCCGTCGGCCTTCATCAGGTCGACGTAGAACTGCAGCGTCTTCTTCCATTCGGGCTGGTCGAACTGCGGCTTCCAGTTCTCGTCGAACCAGCGGGCGCCGAAAGAGTTCGACATCGCGGTCAGGAAGGCCATGTTCTCGCCCCAGCCGGCCTTGCCGCGCAGGCAGACCCCGTTCACGCCGTTGGCGCGGTCGGTCATCTTGTCGGCGGCCTGCTTGATGAAGTCCCAGGTGGGGGCATCGGGCATCTTCAGCCCGGCCTTGTCCATCAGGTCCTTGCGGTACATGACGAAGGAACTCTCGCCATAAAAAGGCGCTGCATAGAGCTTGCCGTCGACCGTAAGGCCGCCGGCAATGGCCGGGATGATATCCTTGACATCATAGTCGTCGCCGAGCTTGTCGAGCGGTAGGAGCCAGCTTTGCTTGGCCCAGATCGGAACCTCATAGGTGCCGATGGTCATCACGTCATACTGGCCGCCCTTGGTGGCGATGTCCGTGGTGACGCGCTCACGCAGCACGTTTTCCTCGAGCGTGACCCAGTTGAGCTGGATGTCGGGATTGGCCTTGGTGAAGTCGTCGGTCAGCTTCTGCATGCGGACCATATCGCCATTGTTGACGGTGGCGATGGTGATGGATTCGGCATGTGCGGCGAAGGCGAGGGCGCTGGCCGACAACAAGCCCAGGGTGAGCGTGCGAAGTTTCATCAAATTCCTCCCATAAACCAAGATGAGCATTTGCCTTGGCTGTGAGCAATTACTCACTTAGTCTTAATTGTGTCAAGACGGATTCGATGCTGCAGCGCAGCACGCGACCCAAGAATGGCGACGAACGGTCGAGGATTCGGGGGGTGCAATGGCCGGGTTGCCACCGCCTGAGGCCAGGCAGTGGGATCAAAATCTTTGAAATCGGATGTTGGTTCCGTCGCCTGCCGATCAGCAGGCGATTTCAGCCAACAGCCAGTCCCGGAAGGCGCGGATCTTCGGCACGTTGCGGCGCGCCTCGGGATAGACCAGCCAGTAGGCGTGGCCATCGTCACCGACCAGGTCGAAGGGCTGGATCAGGCGGCCGTCGGCGAGTTCGGCCTTGAACAGCGCTCTGGTCAGGATCGCCACGCCATGGCCGGCGATCGCGGCATTGGCCTCGTAGGCCTGCGCGCCCATGCTGCTGCCGGGCCGCTTGGCAAGGTCGTGCGCGTGCACGCCGGCGGTTTCGAACCACTGTGTCCACCAGATGTCACCCGGATCGAGGATCGGCAGCCGCAGCAGGTCGGCCGGCTCCTTGATGCCGCCAATGCTCGCCGCGAGCTTGGGGCTCAGCATCGGCGTAAAATCGGCGTCGAGCAGTTTGTGGGCTTCCAGCCCCGGCCATTTGCCGCCGCCCGAGCGGATGGCGAGGTCGACATCCTCGCGGGCGAAATCCGTTAGCCGGCTCGACGTCTCCAGCCGCACGGCAAGCGACGGATGAGTAATCTGGAAAGAGCCGAGGTGGTGCGCCAGCCAGTTCGAGGCGAAGGTCAGCACAGTCGTGACGCACAGCAGACCATCCGCGCCGCCACGCGCCGCGGCATAGGCCTGGCCGAGAATGGCAAAGGCTTCGCTGACAGCCGGTGCCAGGCGCTGTCCGGCTTCGGTCAGCGCAATCTGGCGAGGGCGCCTCAGGAACAGCGGCGCTCCGATCCGCTCCTCCAGCACCTTGATCTGATAGCTGACCGCCACCTGCGTCATGGCGAGCTCCTCGGCGGCCTTGGTGAAGGAAAGATGCCGCGCCACCGCTTCGAACACCCGGATCGCCTGCAGCGGCGGGAGTTGCGAAACCTGGCGCGAGCTGAGGTCCGGCATAAAACCTCCTTATGGGTCCTTATCGACGTTCGATTGGCAAAGCTGGCCGGCAAGACCGACATTCAGTGTCAACCTGTCATTCGGGTTCAGGATAGCGAAGGTTTACGAGCATGACCATGGCGCAGCAAAAGTGCACTCCCGCTCCGGATCACCGCTGGATTTCGTGGCTTACGGACGGTTTTGGCTGGTTCGCGATCAGAAAAAAGACGCATCTCGACATCAGGGACCTGTCGCCGCATCTGCAGCGCGACCTCGGTTTCCTCGATGGCAACGACCCTTTCGGGCGGCACAGATAGCCCTGTTGGTTTTATCGCGACGCGGACGGCATCGACCCGTTCCGCCAGCAGCAGCGGCTGTCGGTCAGACGCCGGCCAAAAGGGCGGTCGCCGTCCGCTCATCGGTGATGAGCCCGTTGACCAGCCGGCGGTTCACGGCCGCCAGTATGCCCGGCAGCTTGCGCTCGCCCATGGCCAGCGCGATGACCAGCGACCTCTCGCGCGACGGCAGCGACGCCGACGACACGCGGTCGTTGGTGATGCCTTCGATCATCCGCCCGTCGCGATCGAACACCCAGCCGACGATCTCGGCGATGCCGCCGGCCTTCTGCAAGGCCTTCAACTCGGTTTCCGAAATGAAGCCGTCCTCGTAGAGGGGCGCCTTTGGGCCGAGGTCGCCGATGCCGACGAAGGTGACGTCGGCCTCGGCGGCGAGCGCCAGCGTTGGCTGGATCATCGGCTGGTTGAGCAGCATCTCGCGTTCCTGCGGCGAGGAGGCGATGACCGGCAGCGGCATCGGGAAGGAGCGCGCCTTGACTCTGTCGGCCATGGTGAAGATGACGTTGTAGAAGGCAGCCGAGCCGTCCGGCGAGATGTTGCCGGTCAAGGACACCACCTTGTGCTGCGGACACTCCATCGGCGGCAATTGTTCGATCGCCGCCTTCAGCGTGCGGCCTGTGCCGATCGCGAGCACGATCGGGCTCGGCGATCTCAATCGCCTTTCGATCTCGGCTGCCGCCGCCTCGGCAATGCCGATTGTCGTCGACGACGAGGTCGGGTCGCTCGGCACAACCTCGACGAGGTCGAGCGCGAAGCGCGATTTCAGCCGCGCCGCAAGGTCCAGGCAGTTGGCGATCGGATGGTCGACGCGGACCTTGATCAAGCCCTCCGACACAGCCAGCGACACCAGCCGCTGCGCGGTCTGCCGCGAGATGCCGAGTGTAGCTGCTATCTGGTCCTGTGTGTTGCCGGCAACATAATAGAGCCAGCCGGCGCGCGCCGCGTCGTCCAGCCTGTTGCTGCCGCCATCCTGCCGGGTATTCACGTCCTGCCTCCCAAACCGCTGGTCACACGAGCGGTCCGCCTCTAGTTTCGCAGGGAACGGTCTGCTGCGCAATTGTCAATCTCAAGAGCAAATGCTTGGATATCGCGCCTGGGAGATTTTGCCGCCAACTAGGTCTGTCGGACAAAGCGGGTGGTCTTGGTCCCGGCCGATGGCACGTTCTGTCGCCCAGATGGTTTATCTCCCGGCGCAAACCCTTTAAGGGATCGCAAAAAGGAGCGCTGCATGACACCGAAGGCGGTTTTCTGGGACATGGACGGTACGCTGGTCGACAGCGAACCGCTGCACGCGGCGGCCCTGGTGGCGGCAATGCACAATGCCGGGCTCGAACCGCCGGTCGACCTGCACGAGCGCGTGCTGGGCGTTGCCGCCTGGCCGGTCTATGAGATGATGCGCGACGAATTCGGCCTCGACATGCCTTTCGACGACTGGATCATGCGCAAATACGAGCACTATCTGCCATTGGTCGAGGGCCTGAAGCCGCGCCCCGGCGCCATCGAAGTCTTCAACGAATTGCGCGCGCTTGGCGTGCAGCAGGCCGTGGTTTCCAATTCGGACCGAATGATCGTGGACGCCAATCTGCGGATGGTTGGCCTCACCTATCCCGGCATGAAGTCGATCAGCCGCAACGATGTGCGCGAAGGCAAGCCGCACGCCGAGCCCTTCCTGCGCGCCGCTTACCTTGCCGGCGTCGATCCCGCGCACGCGTTTGCGGTCGACGACAGCTGGCCGGGTACCATGGCCGGGCTCGCGGCAGGCATGAAGACGATCTTCTGGCCGGAAGCGCCGATGGAAGGGCCGCCTGGCGCTATCGTCATCAACAGCGCGGTGGAATTGCGCAGGGAACTCGGGCTCTGAGCGAGAATTAACATAGGTTCGCGCTGCCCCTCATCCGCCTGCCGGCACCTTCTCCCCGTGAAGAACGGGGAGAAGGGACAAGCTCCATCGCTGGCCCCCTCTCCCCGTTCTTCACGGGGAGAGGGTAAGGGTGAGGGGCAGCGCCAAGCTCACAAAACCAAGTGGAGCTCGCGAGAGCCGCAGCGTCAGCTAAAACGCGGGATCTTCAGTTCCGGTAGACCGGTTCCTGCTCGTCGAGGATCGCCTTCAGCTCGGCGAGGTGGCGCTCGGCCTGGCCAGGATAGTCGTCCATCTCGGCCGCGGCCTTCTCGGCGATGGCGTCGGACAGCGTGCGCAGCGGCCGACCGGTCCACAGCGCCTTGATATAGGTCTCGGCGGCACGCTCGAAATAGAACATACGGTTGAAGGCATCGGCAACCGTATCGCCGACGACAAGCACGCCGTGATTGCCCATCACCATCACCTTGATCTTCGGATCGGTGAGAAGCTGCGAGCAGCGTTCGCCCTCTTCCTCGAAGGCCAGCCCGCCATAGTGAGCGTCGACGACATGGCGGTTGAAGAACATCGCCGAATTCTGGTCGATCGGCGGCAATGTCGAGTCGGCGAGCGAGGCCAGCACCGTGGCGTGGATGGAATGGACATGCATGACGCAGCGCGCGTGCGGCACATTGCGATGGATGGCGCCGTGCAGGCCCCACGCCGTCGGGTCGGGCGCATTTGGGCCGGACAGCGTGTCGGGGTCGTTGGCATCGATCTCGATCAGGTCGCTCGCCTTGATGCGCGAGAAATGCACCTGGTTGGGATTCGTCAGGAACTTTGTGCCGCCTTCATTGACCGCCAGCGAGAAATGGTTGGCCACCGCTTCGTGCATGTTGAGCCGCGCCGTCCAGCGAAAGGCACAGGCGAGATCGACGCGCTCCTCGTAAAAGGGCAGGTTGATCAGCGTTTCCCTTGGCAGGCGGGCAATGCTCATGAAAAATCCTCCAGTTTTCGCAAGAATGCCGCGCTCCGCTGGTGCCCGCAACCGCTTTCGTTTGGTGCAGACCACGCTGCAGTGCTCGCGGTAGCGCTCGCCCTCAGCCCGCCATGCTCGACGATGAAGTCGATGACTTCCTGCAGGCCCTTGCCGCGCGACAGGTCGGTGAAGCCGAACGGCCGCTTGCCGCGCATGCGGGCGGCGTCGCTTTCCATGACATCAAGGTTGACGTTCACATAGGGCGCCAGGTCGCTCTTGTTGATGATCAGGAAATCGGAGCGGGTTATCGCCGGCCCGCCCTTGCGCGGGATTTCTTCACCCTGGCAGACTGAGATGACATAGAGCGTGAGATCGGCAAGGTCAGGCGAGAAGGTGGCGGCAAGGTTATCGCCGCCGGATTCGATGAAGATGATGTCGAGGTTCGGGAATTTGCGGTTCAGCTCGGCGATCGCCTGCAAATTGATCGAAGCGTCCTCGCGAATGGCGGTATGCGGACACCCGCCGGTCTCGACGCCGACGATGCGGTCCTCCGGCAGCGCCTGCAGCCGGGCCAGCATCATGGCGTCTTCCCTGGTGTAGATATCGTTGGTGACGACGGCGATGGAAAATTCGTCGCGCAGCGCCTTGCAGAGTTTTTCTGTGAGCGTGGTCTTGCCCGAGCCGACGGGGCCGCCAATGCCGACGCGAAGAGGACCGTTGGGCTGCGTCATGTTGGGAACTCCGTGATGGCAAGGACTGCGAAACCGAGCCCGATCAACATGCACAGCGGCGAATAGTAGCGGACATCGAGCCGGGCGAAAGGTTGTTCGGGCGCCAGCCGCCGCCACCACGGCGTGAAGCCGGCAATACCGCGCCCCAGGAACACCAGCCCGATGAGCAGCGACGTGGCGGCTAGGCCCTCGCGGGGAAAGGGCGAGGCAAAGAAGCCGATGAGCGCCAGCGGCCAGAGCGTTGCCAGGCAAAGGCACGCCGCGACGGCGAAACTGGCGAAAGGCGTCGGCATTTCATCGACGCCGCGAAACCCGACCACCGCCCGGGCGCAGGTCGCAGCATCCCTGCCCGGCCAGATGCCGCCGATGCCCCAATAGACGTGCAGCGCTGTGATCAGCAGCAGGACGAATGAGAGGATGAAGGCAAGCAGGATCATGAGCGGAACAGTCGCGAATACTGGGTTTCGTGCTTCATCGCCATGATTTCGGAGACGAAGGCGCAGCCGCCGAGATCATCCAAAGTCGAGCGGGAAGCACGGGCGGCGGTTGCCAGGGCCAGCGGCTCGAAGCCGGCCAGCAGCAAGGTGGCCTCGCTCTGGCCGATGGTGCCGAGGCGGATGGCCGCCTGGACGAGGTTGGAGAAGAAGGCTTGCAGGAAAGCGGACAGCGCGTCCTGCAGCCCTATGCCATGGCCGCCGGCAGCGGCACCGACGGCAATGCAATAGGCGCAATCGGCCGGCAAGCGCTCCAGAACCGGATTGGGCCAGGCGGCTGCGGCCTTCAGGAAGGCGGCGCCTTGCTGCGTGGTCTCCGCGTGACGTTCCCGCGAGCCGGCGAGCGCCTCGGCCAGTGCCGCGACGTCGTCGAGATCGCCGGCTGTGCGGGCGCGGCGCCAGCTCTCGGCGAACAGCACGGCATCGTTCCAGCCGGAGCCCATCTCGACCAGCGTCTCCAGCCATTGGGCGAGGCTCCCGGCATCGGCAATTAGCCCATCATGCATCGCCCGCTCCAGGCCGTGGCTATAGGCAAAGCCGCCGACCGGAAAGGCTGGCGACAGCCACGCCATCAGCCGCAGCAGCGCCATGTTCGAAGGTTGGTCAGTCATGATCGTGATGGTCGTGCGAATGGCTGTGTGAATGCGCCTCGCTGTGACTGTGGCCATGACTGTGCGCTTCGGCGTGGGCATGAGCGTGGCCGTGATCATGTCCATGCGCGCCGCCATGGCCGGAATAGGCGCCGCGCACCGGCTTGAACGGCTCGGAGACGTCGGTCACCGTGGCGCCCAGCCCCTGCAGCATCGCCTTGATGACGTGGTCGCGCAGGATGAGGATGCGGTGCGCCTCGATCGCCGCCGCCAGATGGCGGTTGCCGATGTGCCAGGCAAGCTCGGCCAGATGCACGGCGTCGCGGGCGCGGATGTCATGGACTTCTTCCGGCGCGGCGGCGATCTCGATGTGGCGGCCATCCTCCAGCACCAGCCGGTCGCCGTCGTTCAGGGCAACGGGCTCGGGCAGGTCGACCAGCACCTTGCTGCCGTCGGCGAGTTCGATGGCGCGGCGGCGCAGATGCCGCTCATCATGAGCAAGAACCGCGCGGCCCGCCGGCGCCGTGGTCCCGGCCTCGTTTCCTGTCAGCACCGAAACCGCGCGCGGGAATTTGGTGAAATCGATCTTGATATCGAGCTTCATGTCATGGCTCCGCCATTAGCTTGTGCCCGCGCACGGGCAGGGCGCGAAAGCACCCGGTCGAAATAGGCGCTGACGCGGCCGGAGTCGATCGGGAAGCGGCCGGCGCGCGCCCAGCCGCCCATGTCACCGAGCAACACATCAACGGCCGAAAAGCGGTCGCCGAGCGCGAACGGTCTGTCGCCCAGCCGCCGGTCCAAGGCCTTGACCTCCGAGGCAAAGTCGTACGTTGCGGCGGGGCCGACATCGACGCGCACTTCCTTGGGCAGCAGGAAGCGGTGGCGCAGCTTGTTCCACAGCGGCGCCTCGAACTCGCTCTGGGCAAAATGCATCCAGGAATCCATCTCGGCGCGGCCGGCAACGCCCGGACTGGCGCCCATTCCCTTCTCCGCGTGCTTGTCGGCGAGATAAACGCAGATCGCCGCCGAATCCGTCACCGTCAGCTCGCCGTCGATCAGGATCGGCACCTTGCCCGACGGGTTGAGCGCATAGGCTTCCGGCGAGCGCAGTTTGACCTCGGCGAATTCATAGGGCTGCCCGAGCTCCTCGAGCATCCAGAGAACGCGGCTGACCCGCGATCCGCGCGATCCGATGGCCTTGTACATGAGAACCTGCCTTTTCCCCGGACTCTAGACCATCCGCTATAATCATACGATCGTGTCGAAGAGCCGCAGGATGAACGATATCTGGTAGATGAGCGCTGCCGCGACGAAAGCGATGTGGAAGCGGCGGTCGCGCACCAGGATCGCGGCGATGCAGAGCGCGACGAAGACCGGCGTGCGGAACAGGTATTCGTTGCCGAAGCGGGCGAAATGCTCCGGTCCTTTCAGCAGCGTGTCGATCACATCGAGCAGGTAGGTCGCGGCCAACAGGCCGAAGAACCAGGCGCGGCGGGAATAGAAGAAGTCCTCGTAGCTGGTGTAGTCCAGCATCGAGTCCGGAAACAGCAGCGCGCAGAGCAGGAACAGCGTGATGGCGTAGAAGATGATGAAAAGGTACTTGCCGAAGGTCCATGTTTCGATGGCGTAGAGGCCAAAACTCCCACCACCAGAAATGCACCAGCGTCAACAGCACCGAGGCGACCCAGGCCAGGTGCACGGGATAGAGCCGGTATTGGCCGGGATGCTGGACGATGCGCGCCACCCCTGACAGCAGGCGGGCGACGCCGAGCCCGATCACCATGCCCATGACGATGCGGATATGCGGGAAGATGTCGTGGGGTGAGGCTAGTTCAGTTGCCATGCGTGATCACGATGCGGCTTTTCGAGGCCGCATATTGCGGTGTCGAATCCTCTGCTGCAACGGATTTTGCGGCACCTGTCGCAATCGCCGTTTTTGCCTTAAAACAGAAAATACCGCTGCGCCATCGGAAGCACCGTTGCCGGTTCGCAGGTCAACAACTCCCCATCCGCGCGCACCTCGTAGGTTTCGGGATCGACCTCGACATGCGGCGTGGCGTCGTTGAGCACCATCGAATGTTTGCCGATGCCGCCGCGGGTGTTTTCGACGGCGACGAACTGCTTGTCGACGCCAAGACGGCCATGCAAACCGGATTCGAGCGCGGCCTTCGAGACGAAGGTCACGGATGAATTGGTCCTCGCCTTGCCGAAGGCGCCGAACATCGGCCGATAGTGCATCGGCTGCGGCGTCGGGATCGAGGCGTTGGGGTCGCCCATCGGGGCGGCGGCGATTATGCCGCCAAGCAACACCATGTCCGGCTTGACGCCGAAGAAGGCAGGGTTCCACAGCACCAGGTCGGCGCGTTTTCCGACCGCGATCGAGCCGATCTCCTTCGACAGCCCGTGCGCGATGGCCGGGTTGATCGTGTATTTGGCGATGTAGCGGCGGACGCGGAAATTGTCGTTGTCGCCGGTTTCCTGTGGCAGCGCGCCACGCTGGCGCTTCATCTTGTCGGCGGTCTGCCAGGTGCGGATCGCCACCTCGCCGACCCGGCCCATCGCCTGGCTATCCGACGAGATGATCGAGAAGGCGCCGATATCGTGCAAGATGTCCTCCGCCGCGATCGTCTCCTTGCGGATACGGCTTTCAGCAAAGGCGATGTCCTCGGGAATCGACGGCGACAGGTGATGGCAGACCATCAGCATGTCGAGATGCTCGGCCAGCGTGTTGACCGTATAGGGCCGCGTCGGATTGGTCGAGGACGGGATGACGTTGGGCAGGCCACAGACCTTGATGATGTCGGGCGCATGGCCGCCGCCAGCGCCCTCGGTATGGAAGGCGTGGATGGTGCGGCCCTTGATCGCCGCCACGGTGTTTTCGACAAAGCCGGATTCATTCAATGTGTCGGTGTGGATCATCACCTGTACGTCATAGGTGTCGGCGACCGACAGGCAGCAGTCGATCGCCGCCGGCGTCGTGCCCCAGTCTTCATGCAGCTTCAGCGAACAGGCGCCGCCCAGCACCATTTCCTCGAGCGCCGCCGGCTGCGAGGCGTTGCCCTTGCCCGACAGGCCGATATTCATCGGGAAGGCGTCGAAGGATTGGATCATGCGGGCCATATGCCATGGTCCCGGCGTGCAAGTGGTGGCCAGCGTGCCATGCGCCGGACCGGTGCCGCCGCCAAGCATGGTGGTGATGCCGCTCATCAGCGCTTCCTCGATCTGCTGCGGACAGATGAAGTGGATATGCGCGTCGAAACCACCCGCGGTCAGAATCTTGCCTTCGCCGGCGATGATCTCGGTGCCGGGGCCGATGATGATGGTGACACCGTCTTGCGTGTCTGGATTGCCGGCCTTGCCTATGGCCGCGATTTGTCCGCCCCTGAGGCCGATATCGGCCTTGAAGATGCCGGCGCCGGCATCGATCACCAGCGCATTGGTGATGACGGTGTCGACCGCGCCCTGCGCCCGCGGCACCTGGCTCTGGCCCATGCCGTCGCGGATCACCTTGCCGCCGCCGAATTTCACCTCCTCACCATGAACGGTGAGATCTCTCTCAACCTCGATGATGAGTTCGGTGTCGGCCAACCGGACCTTGTCGCCGACCGTCGGACCATACATCTGGGCGTAGGCGGCACGAGTTATTCTGGCCATCGGCGATTGCTCCCGAAATGCGCTGCGGTTGAAGCCGGGCTGCACATTGCCGCCATCCAATGGTCACGCAATGACCCGCTGGGCGACACCTTCTCATCCCATTTGGCGGTTGAGGTTGGCAGGTCACCCCAAAACGACCGTTTGCCAAATCGATGGAAGGAAAATCCATGCGCAAATCGATAGTTCTTGCAGCCGCCGCCAGCCTGATGCTGGCCGGTGCCGCCAGTGCCCAGCAACAGCCCACCCCGGCCACGCCCGCCCCTGCGGCGAAATCGCCGGCGCCCGGCGGCCAGCAGGCCGCGCCGGCGATCCAGAGCGTCAACATTGTCGACATCACCGAACTGCCAAAGGATACCCAGACGCAGGTCAATCAGGTGATCGCCCAGCGTGGCGATGCTGGGCTGCAGAAACTGCGCAGTTCGATCGACGCCACCCCCAAGGTCAAGTCCGCCCTTCAGGCCAAGGGAATGACCTCGGCACAGGTGGTCGCGGCCAGCATGGAGCCCAATGGCGCGCTGACCCTGATCACCAAGAAAGCCAGCTGACGAATCGGCGCGGCGGGCCGGTAACCGGTCCGCCGATCGCTTCAAGAAGGGAACCGTGGCAGGGCCGGAGTCGTTTCGTTTCCTGAGTGAAACAAACCCCGAAAGCCAACGATGACCGTCATCACCTTGCCCGATTCCCGATGGCTGCATGCCATCGCGGCGGCTGCGTTTCTGGCCGCGAGCCTTCCCCAGGCCGCGCTGAACGCGCAGGGCCTCGAAAGCCCGGAAACCGTCGACCGGATCGTCGGCTCGCAGGTCAATCAGGAAGAAGCCAAGACAACAGCTGAAATCGATAAAGTGAGTTCGGCGATCGACCGCACGCGTGAAAACATCAGCACGGTGCGCAAGACGTCCAAGCTCGACAAGGTCGACATCGTGTTCCTGACCGACGCCGCGCGCAGCGAGGGCGGTCCGCCGCCGGCTATCGAAAACAAGGTCCGGCAGCATCAGGAGGATGTCGCCGAACTGCGCAAGGAGATCGAGGCCAACGCCTTGCTTTACAATGCCATCGATTCGCGGCGCGTGCTTGCCGAGGACGTTCTCGCCGTGGAGTTCGATGATCCCGGGAAGATCGTCATCTACGCGGCCGCCAAGCCGTCGGACTAGAGCGATTCCAGGAGAAATGTGAAGCGGGTTTCCCGGGAAAAGCGCATGGCGCTTTCCCTTGGGAAGCTGTGCGCGCCGCGCACGAGACGCCACAAAACTCACAGCTTGCCCATCACCTTCTGCTGGAACCCATAGACCTCGCGCTTGCCGCCAAGCGGCACCAGCGTGACGTCGCGCTCCTGGCCTGGCTCGAAGCGCATGGCCGTGCCCGCGGCGATGTCGAGGCGCATGCCGCGCGACTGTTCGCGGTCGAATTTCAGTCCGTCATTGGTTTCGAAAAAATGATAGTGGCTGCCGACCTGGATCGGCCGGTCGCCGCTGTTGGCGACTTTCAGGGTGACGGTCGGCAGACCCTTGTTGAGTTCGATGTCGCCTTGCGCGGGGATGATTTCGCCGGGGATCATCTGATATCACACGACGCCGAAGGCGAGGCCGACGCCGATCGCCGCGCAGGCCGCGCCCGCAACGCGAGCCAGGCCACGCAACCTCTGGCCAAGGCTCAGGCCGGCGGCGATGCCGACGGCATGGAGCAGCGCGGTGGCGATGGCAAAGCCGGCCATGTATTCAAGCCCGCCGGCATTTTCCGGCACTTCGGTGCCATGGGCGTGCCCGTGGAACAGTGCGAACAGGCCGATGATGGCGACCCCGGCCGAGACGGGCAGATCGACCGCCAGCGCCACCAGCAGCCCGAGCGCCACCACGGAGGCCAGTATGCCCGGCTCCACGAACGGCATCGGCACATGGGCCATGCCAAGCGCCGCGCCGCCCAGCAAGACGCCGATAAAGGCGAGCGGCCAGGCCCAGATCGCTCGGCCGCCCTTGAGTGCCGCCCACAGTCCGACCGCGATCATGGCGGTCATGTGGTCGAGGCCGGAAAGCGGATGCATGAAGCCGGCCATCAGGGAGGAGGTGGTGCCGACGCCGACATGGGCATAGGCCGGCATGGCGGCGGCCATCAACAGGATCGCAGAGAGGCAGAGGCGTTTGGCAGGGATCATTCTACTTGCCTTTCATGGTTGCGGTGCCGCGGTGGTCACGCGGCCTTGCGCGGGCCCCAGCCTTCGGCCTTGAGGATGCGCTTCGTCGAAGCCGGATATTTCTTCAGCATCGCGGCAGGTCGGATCGGTCGGGCCGAAAAATTGCCGCCGCAGTTCGGGCAGACCCCATCCAGCACATGTTCCACACAATCGGCACAGAAGGTGCATTCGAAGGTGCAGATCAACGCATCCGCCGCCCCGGGCGGCAGGTCCTTGTCGCAGCATTCGCAGTTCGGGCGCAGTTCAAGCATTTTTCTCTCCTCACCGGATGGGTTGGTGCACGGTCACCAGCTTGGTGCCGTCGGGGAAGGTCGCCTCCACCTGCACGTCATGGATCATCTCGGCGATTCCTTCCATCACCTGTGCGCGGTTGACGACATGGGCGCCGGCCTCCATCAGTTCGGCGACCGGGCGGCCGTCGCGGGCGCCCTCGACGACGAAATCGGTAATCAGCGCGATCGCTTCCGGATGGTTGAGCTTGACGCCGCGCTCCAGCCGCTTGCGTGCCACGATCGCCGCCATGGCGATCAACAGCTTATCCTTCTCTCGCGGCGTCAGGTTCATGCGGTTTCCTGAATCACATTGACCATAATTTGGGCAGCCCCGCCCTTCCGCTGAGCAATCCGACGAGCGGAACCAGCCGCTGGCGCAGCTGGTAGCCGTCCTCGGCGTAGAGCCTCGCAAGAAGCTTGCCAGATCTCTTCACGCTCCAGGCGCTCGCACCGCCCCGGTCGCCGATGATTTCCCGCACCGGATCGAGCAAATCCTCGGCCCGCGCCGACACCATCAACAGCGTGGCCATGGCGATTGCGCCTCCGGCGACTGCCGGACGGGACATGCTTGCTGCGATGTCAGGCCCGATGCGGAAATCCTCGGCATGGATGAGAAAACCGTTCTGGCGAACTCGCCAGCGGTCCCGGAAAGTGCCCAGCGTGGCGCGTTCGCCCATCGCCAGCCGGCCGAAGACCGTCGCTTCCAGCACCAGCGCCTCGGCTCCGGCGGCAAGTTCGACATCGAGCGTGCGGGCGAAGGCCGCCCGGTTGAAGACGATGGTTTCCTGCGGCAGCCAGACGATGCGGCCGTTTTCGCCGACAGTCAGCTTGACCCGCACTTCGGCTTGGTCGGATGCGGCGCGATAGACCTTCTCGCAGGCCTGGGTCGTTATCGTGGCGCTGGCATCCGCGCCGACATCCACATCCCATTCGAGGCGATCGCCGCCGGTCAGTCCGCCGGCGGTGTTGATCAGGACCGCTTCCAGCGGCTCGACCGAAACGGCCGGCAGCCTGATCTTGGCGGAGCCGTCCTGATAGAGGCGCCGCAGCCGCGTGCGGCCGCCTGCGCTGGCGCAGCCCAGCTGTGCCAGGCCCGCGGCGCGCTGGGCGCGAGGGGCCGAAAACCTCGTATATTCGATGGTGTCCACGCCGTCAGGTTAAGCACTGCGGCGGTTTTGTCGATATATAGCTTGTTGCTTGATGGCGTTTCCGTTTCTATAGAGGGAGCCACCTTGGTGCGGTCACGCGATGCCTGGCGGGGGTGTAAGGCGACGGTCGCGGCCTGATATCGAGGACAACAAGGCGCTGTTCAGTTGGCGTCGGGAAACGACAAAGTGGGGAAGAAACCGTATGGCTGACCAGCTGGCAACGGAAATCATCGAGAAGATCAAGGCCCATGCCGAGCCGGGCGGTGAAGAAATCACCACCAGCACCGAATTGACGGCGCTCGGCATCCATTCTCTGGAGCTGACGGAGATCATCTTCGATCTCGAGGAGCAGTATGGCATCGAGATCGAGATGAACACCGTCGATGCCTGGAGCAATCTCAAGAATGTTGGCGACATGGTCGAGGCCGTTCGCGCGCTGATCGCGAAAAAAGCCTGACCGAATGCTGAAGCGCGTCGTCATTACCGGCATTGGTGGGCTGTGCGGACTAGGCGCCGATGCGCAGGCAATCTGGGCCGAGATGCGGGCCGGCCGTTCGGCGATAGGCCCGATCGACAATCCTTTCCTGCACGATTTGAAGGTCAAGACCGGCTGCGAGATCAAGGCGCTGCCCGATCACGGCATCGAGCGCAGGCAACTGGTGTCGATGGACCGCTTCAGCCTGCTGGCTGTGATCGCGGCGAAGGAAGCCATGCAGCAGTCCGGCCTCGTCCCGCATGCGGACAACACTTACCGGATGGGCACGGTCATCGGCATCGGCGTCTGCGGGTTCGAGACGATTGAGGAGAACTACCGGGCGATCCTGATCGAGGGCAAGAACCGCGCCGGCATTTTCACCGTGCCCAGGGTCATGCCTGGCGCTGCCGCCGGCCAGGTCAGCATGCATCTGGGCCTGCGCGGGCCCGTGTTCGGCGTCACCTCGGCCTGCTCTTCGGCCAACCATGCCATCGCCTCGGCGGTCGACCAGATCAGGCTCGGCCGCGCCGATGTCATGGTCGCCGGCGGCACCGAGGCGCCGCTGGTCTGGGGCGTGCTCAAGGGCTGGGAGGCGTTGCGCGTGCTGTCGCCCGACACGTGCCGGCCGTTCTCGGCCGATCGCCAGGGACTGGTGCTGGGCGAAGGCGCCGGCATGGCGGTTCTTGAAAGCTACGATCATGCCATGGCGCGTGGCGCCACCATCCTCGCCGAAATCGCCGGTGCCGGCCTCTCGGCCGACGCCTCCGACATCGTCGCTCCGACAGTCGAGGGGCCGGAAGCGGCAATGCGCTTCTGCCTCGCCGATGCCGGGCTCAATCCAGAGGACATCGATTACCTCAACGCCCACGGCACCGGAACCAAGGCCAACGACCAGATCGAAACCAACGCGATCAAGCGCGTCTTTGGCGAGCATGCGCGCTCACTGTCGGTTTCCTCGACCAAATCGATGCATGCGCATTGCCTGGGCGCATCGGGCGGACTGGAGATGATCGCCTGTGTCATGGCGATCCGCGAGGGCGTCGTTCCGCCGACCGCGAATTACCGCGAACCCGATCCCGATTGCGATCTCGACGTGACGCCCAATGTCGCGCGCGAGCGCAAGGTGCGCGCCGCGATCAGCAACGGCTTTGCCTTCGGCGGAACCAACGCGGTGCTGGCGTTCAAGGCCATCTGATCCCGGGCCACCATCTGTCTCGGGCGGTGGACTGTCCGTGCGCGGCCAAACTGTCGCCGCATATTGATCATGCCGGGTCGCGCGCATAATTCTTGGCCTATCCCGCCACACCGCGCCCCTTGGCGCAAATCCCCCGCAGGAGTTCCCGATGGCCGATTTGTCCGCCTTTCCGATCACCACCCGTTGGCCGGCCAAACATCCGGACCAGATCCAGCTCTATTCGGCAACGACGCCGAACGGAGTGAAGATATCGATCGCCCTGGAAGAGCTCGGCCTGCCCTATGAGCCGCACCTGATCAACATCAGCAAGGACGAAAGCTGGACGCCGGAGTTCCTGTCGCTCAATCCCAATGGCAAGATCCCGGCGATCATCGATCCCAACGGCCCGGACGGCAAACCGATCGGCCTGTTCGAATCCGGCGCCATCCTGCTCTACCTCGCCGACAAGACCGGCCTGCTCGTCCCGGCGGACGCAGCCCGGCGCTACGAGACGATCCAATGGGTGTTCTTCCAGATGTCCTCAATCGGGCCGATCTTCGGCCAGGTCGGTTTCTTCCACAAATTCGCCGGCCGCGAGATCGCCGACAAGCGCCCGCTGGAGCGCTATCGCGATGAATCGCGGCGCCTGATCGGCGTGCTGGACGGCAGGTTGAAGGGTCGAAAATGGATCATGGGCAACGACTACACCATCGCTGACATCTCGCTGCTCGGCTGGGTGCGCAACCTGATCGGCTTCTATGAAGCGCGCGACCTTGTCGGTTTTGATGACTTCGCCAATGTGGTGGCATGGCTGGAGCGCGGCTTGGCCCGACCGGCGGTGCGGAAGGGCCTGACCATTCCGGCAAAGAACTGACGCGGCCTGTCCAATAGACTGGCTGCCTGGCCGCGGATGACCGGGCCGCTCAGCTACTTGGTCTTTGCTTTCGGGCCGCCCTTGCCGATCACGGAGGCCGCGAGCGAGGCAGCGCCGCGCGCAGTTGCCACCACCGCGCCGGCCGCGATGTTCGCCGCTGTGCGAACGGCACCGGTCTTGGCTGGCGCCGGTTTACGCGGGCTGGCTGTCTTCGCGGCGGCCGGCACGACCTTTCTCGGCGCGGCCTTGCCGAAAGCGGCCTTCGCGTCTTTCGAGCGCTCGGCAAGCGCTGGACCGGCACCGGCCTTCGCCTGACTGGCCTTCGCGGACCTGGTCTTGGCGGCTGCGGGTTTTCTTGCCTTGGTTGCCATTGGAAAATCCCTTACGCCAAACAATCGGGTTCTCGGCCATAACGGCGCGAAAGTCTTAAGGTTCCCGTCAAAAAATATCGAAAATTAAGCGGGTTAACCAATGATCAGATCGGCGACCCGGCGCCGTGCCAGCACCCGTTCGATGTTGGGCATGTCGTTGGAGGCGATCCATGCGCGCGCATCCTCGTCGGAACGCCCATGGCCGTGCCAGCGTTCCATCAGGCGGCGTTCGAGTTCGTTGCGCGGCACCTCGACGAAGATCGAGTAATCGAACAGCGGCGCCAGCCGCGACCACGGCTCCTCATCGAGCAGCAGATAATTGCCTTCGACCAAGATGAATTTGGTCTCGGTGCCGATGATCGCCGCCGCCGCACGCGATAGTTCCATGCTGCGGTCGAAGACCGGGATGGCGATGTCGGGTTCGCCGGCACGAATGCGTTTCAGCAAGGTTTCGAAGCCGGCGAAATCGAAGGTTTCCGGCGCGCCCTTGCGCGCGCGCAGGCCGCGCTGGTCGAGCACGACGTCGTCGTAGTGGAAGCCATCCATCGGCACGACTTCCACGGCCCCTTCCGGCAGCAGGTCATGCAGGCCGGCCGACAGCGTCGACTTGCCTGCGCCGGGCGGCCCGGCAATGGCGACGATGAAGCGCTTTGCCTTGCCGGCGCGCTTGAAGATGGTGGCGGCCAGGTGGGCGATTTCGGACATGGGAGCCTCACTTGCCTGGATGATCGGCATGGTGTTTCCGCCGCATTTTGGCGGCACTCGCTGGAAATTTCAAACCCCGTGTTGCGCAACCCGGCTCAAACAGGGACGGGCTGGCCAATGCGCAGGAAATCGTCGTCGAAGGGGACGTTCCATTGGGTGTCGCCGGCCGAGAGCCGCATCTGGCCGTTGGCCGTGGCGATCGCCCGCGGCGGCGTGCCGCCTGACAGGGGCAGAGCGCCGATGACATGGCGAAAGGAAAAACTGTGCCCTTCACCGAGCGTAAACGCTGTCGCCACCCCTTCGCGCTTCAGCCAGTTGTCGCCGATCGAGGCGGCATGGCCGACAGCCGTGCGCCCATCCTCGATGCCGAGCACGCCCAGGTGACGGCCGCTCCAGGGTGCGTAGTCACGCCCGCCATTGCTGAGCCACAGCATGGTGACCGGCAGTTCGGCCGGGTTCTTCAGCACCAGCACAAGGTCCTCCTCGGCACGGCGCGCCAGCGCCGTCCAGCCCGGCCCGCCATGGTCAGCCTCGACAAGCGTGACGAAATCCTCGCGCCGGTCCTCCATGCAGTACTGCGTCAGGTCGAGCGTGCCGCCGCCGGCGGCGGGAAAATGGCTAAGGTCCGCCGACCGCGCCGGATAGGCCAGCATGAAGCGGCCGCGCGCGGGGTCCGGCTCCAGCGGATCGGCCGGCGTCGCGGCAAGGCGCTTCGGCGAAAAGGCCAGCCTGCCGCCGCCCGTCATCACCGTCATTGGATGATGGGCGACGGAAATCGCGCCGGAACCGCCAGAAAACACGTGTTCCTGATAGAGGAAAGGATGGTCGTCGACGAGCGTGAATATCTTGTCGACGCTGGCGCCCATGACCCTGTGCCGCAGCCGGAATACGGCCCGCCAGCCGCCCTCCGTCGCGCCGCTGTCGACCACGTCCCAGGCGCTATTGGCCGGCCAGCCATGCAGCGGCGCCGCCTCGACATCGCTGCGTGAAAACGGCGCGCACAGGAAGTCGCCGGACAGCCGGACCGTACCTTGCGGCAGGTCCTTGGGCAGCGCCTCGCCCGCATCAATCCATGGCGCGCGGTGCAGCGGTTTTATCAGGCGGCCGCCGCTCTCGACGGTCATGTCGGCGATATGGCCGACGGTGAGATCGAGCGAAACCGAAATGCCCTTGGCCGTGATCGTGCAGGTATCCATAGCGTGCTCACCCGATTCTGAAGGCGCAAGCAGAACCCTTTCGGCGCCCTTCGCGCAAGCGCCACAACCGGCATTTTGCATCAGCGGTGCTTGTGAAGGCGGACAATCCTGGGGCTAACCACCATTAACCAAATGGACGCATCAATCGCGTTACGTTAGCTTCGCCTCATCTCAGCAACCCATCGCCAGAACAGACCTGCCTTGTCCAATTTGCGTTCCTTCCCGCTTGTCCAGAGACTTTTCGTCGCTCTTGGCCTGTTGCTGCTTGTTGCCGGCTGCTCGACCACGACCCCGCCGGACTCGGTGCTGGCCGTGCCCGCGCCACCGCAGAAATACGCAGCGATCGTCGTCGACGCCAGGACCGGCAAGCAGCTGTTCGAAGTCAACTCGACGGCGCAGCGCTATCCGGCGTCGCTGACCAAGATGATGACGCTCTATCTCCTGTTCGAGGCGATGGACTCCGGCCGCGTCACCAAGGAAACCCAAATCCCGGTGTCGGATCACGCCGCCTCGCAGCCGCCCACCAAGATGCGCTTCCGGCGCGGGGAGTCCATCGACGTCGATTCCGCCATTCGCGCCATCGTCGTCAAATCGGCCAATGATGTAGCGGTGGCGGTCGGCGAATATCTCGGCGGCTCGGAGGACCAGTTCGCCGCCATGATGACATCCAAGGCGCGCGCGCTCGGCATGACCGGCACCACCTTCCGCAACGCATCCGGCCTGCCCGACAATGGCCAGGTGACGACGGCGCGCGACATGGCGGTGCTCGGCATGGCCCTGCGTCAGCGCTTTCCCCAGCATTTCCACTATTTCTCCGAAAGCGATTTCATGTTCCGCGGCAGGCTGGTGCGCGGCCACAACGACATGCTCGGCCGCGTGCGCGGCGTCGACGGCATCAAGACCGGCTACATCAGGGCTTCCGGCTTCAACATCGTGACCTCCTACAATGCCGATGGCCGCCAGCTGATCGTGGTGGTGATGGGCGCCGACAGCGCCCGCCAGCGCAACGACCATGTCGAGGCGCTGATCCAGCGCAGCCTGTCGCCCGCGATGGCCGACAGCAAGGCAAGGCTGATGTTCGCCGAACAGCAGTAGCAAGAGAGGGGCATCGGCGCCGCCCTTGATTTCGTCATCCCAGGGCGAAGCAGCCGCGCAGCGGCGTCGCGGAGACCCTGGGATCCATGCCGCGACCTTGCCACGGAGTGCAGCAGAGCGGAGTTCCGCACCGCAGCGGCATTTTGGAAGTCGCGGCATGGATCCTCGGGCCTGCGCCGCGTCGCTGCGCTCCTTGCTCCGCCCGTGGATGACGAAGTTCGAGAGGCTTCGGCTAATCTCGAATGTCTAGATGATACGCCGCCTTCAGCCCGCCAAGAGCCGCCAAAGACCCGCAGCCGGCTATCGTCTTGCAGCTGTCACGCAATCGTGCGGAAGACATGGCATAGGCTGCGGAAACCGACAGTGGATATGTCCCGCCACCTCGGCGTATCCTCCCGTGCAGCGCGACAGCAGGAGCCCATCATGAGCACCACTCCCAAGGCATCCGAGCAGCAAGCCGCCGACAATCAGAACGACAGCGGCGGCGAATATCTCGAGGCGCCGACCACTCAGGAGGATTTGCACGGGGTTTCGGACGAGCATTTCGACACGCCCGAAGTGCCGGACTCCGAACCGGCCGGCCCCGGCGCGTCGCGGATAAAGCCGAAGAAGAAGCCGTCGGCGATCTCGGGCCGCAAATTCCGCAAGCGCGACTTGGTGCGCATCGACGATCTCAGGCCGAGCCTCGCCGACCGCATCCGCTCCGACCATCCTGACCTGCCCAGGGGCGCCCGCATCAGCCGCGAGGAACTCGGCCGCTACCGCATGCGCTACATGGAGGAGTTGCTGCAGCAGGAGCACGGCGAATTCTCCGAGCTCGACCGCCAAGTGGTGGAATCGATCGCCCGGCAGGACACGATCTCCGAAAACTCGGAAGAGGAGTTCGAGGAGCACCGCTCTTTCGCTGACCGCATCTCCGACAACATGGCCGCCTTCGGCGGCAGCTGGTGGTTCCTGATCTCGTTTGCAAGCGTGCTTCTGGTGTGGATCGGCATCAACCTGTTCGAGGGCATGGCCGGCGCCTTCGACCCCTACCCCTTCATCCTGCTCAACCTGCTGCTCTCCTGCATCGCCGCCATCCAGGCGCCTGTCATCATGATGAGCCAGAAGCGCCAGGAAGTGAAAGACCGCCTGCGCTCCTTCAACGACTACCGCGTCAACCTCAAGGCCGAGCTCGAAGTGCGCCACCTGCATGAAAAACTCGACTACCTCATCTCGCGCCAATGGACGCGGCTGGCCGAAATGCAGCAGATGCAGCTCGACGCCATGCACGAGCTGGCGGGAGCGAAAAAGGCGAAACGGGCGACGCGTGGCGTGAGACGCAGGGCAGTGAAGAGTGAAGTGGGGGAGTGACGGGTTGCTAGTCCCCGTGGAATAGGGGGTCCGAAGGACGGGCGAGACCCGTGGCTCGCCCCGGCAAGGTGGCTCGGCGGAGCCGAGACGGAGAGGGGGAGCGCCATATGCAAATAGCCCGCATCAGTGACAGGGGCACCTCGCATCGCATCACGGGGCGCCGCACAATCGCCAATTGCCCGTTGAAGCCCGCGCCCGCTTCCGCTAAGAAGCCGTGACTTGCCGGTTCACCGGCTGGTTCGTTTTCCGCATCGCCGGAAAGCACCCGTAGCTCAGCTGGATAGAGCGCTGCCCTCCGAAGGCAGAGGTCACAGGTTCGAATCCTGTCGGGTGCGCCAGATTTCGCTCTGCATTTCAGCTGGTTGCACCCACAAAGTGATGCAGCTTGCGTCGAAGCAAAAACCACCGAAGTAACTCGCTTTCTTCGTTGGCCGACCGATGCCGATCGACGCAGTATAGTCGGGCTCGTATCACCATTCTCTGCAGAGACAGCCGTTCATAAACCCCCAGCACCGATCGCGCGTTGCCTAGGAAGGTAGGAGTCAGCTATTCGGCTAGCAGTTCGTGTGAACAGTCTTGGGTGATAAATGCACGTGGCATCACGCAGAAAGTGAGACATTCCAACCCCAGGCGTCTCATGGCGCCGAACTCAGGTTAACAAAAAGCTGCGAAGTGTCGGTTGCATTGCATGGACGAACCACAGTTCGCATGTTTTTGCGACGGAGAGCGCTGCCTAAGCCCGTCATGCGAGTCCTCGTTCCATCAAAACTCAACCAAGGGTCGTGGCAAAAGGCACCAAGGTAAACTTTGTTAACCTGGATTCGTTGCCTGCAGGTGTCTAAGGCTGACTTGTGCGAATGTGTCTAGATGGGGCAGAATCCGGTTGGCCTGAGTCGGCCGCGCCGCCGGTCGCCCGTCCGCGCCACTAAGTTACAGGAAGAGAGAAGTGGTCGCGTTCGAGTCCCTTAACATACAATCACCTAAGCGGTCGCCCCAAACCCAGCGGGGTTGGGATGGATTCTTCCCCTACTACGCGGGCTATCCAGAAAGCTTCGCTCGGGCACTGCTAAAGAGCGCACTCCTTCCGAAGGGGGCGGTCGTTCTCGACCCTTGGAATGGAAGTGGTACGACCACATTTTCTGCGTCGCAACTTGGCCTTGTCTCGCGTGGATTCGATCTGAATCCAGTGATGATCGTGATCGCGCGGGCACGTCTGCTATCGCCTTCCGAGGCCGATAGTCTCGAAGCGCTGGCTCGGGACACCATAAAAGGCGTTCGAGCCGATCCACGAATCCTGCGGCCTGACGATCCGCTGCTCTGGTGGTTCGAACTGTCTACAGCTGCGCTCATCCGGGCGCTCGAGCGTCGCATTCGCGGCCAGTTGGTTGGCGAGTATACGTTGACGGCCAACGGCGTTAAACTGGATCATATATCCGGTTTAGCGGCCACCTTCTATGTGGCGCTGTTTTCCGTTTGCCGACAGATGGCTGGGCATTTTCGCTCATCCAATCCTACTTGGTTCCGCAAGCCTAAGATCGACGAGAGTCTCATCACAGGAGATCGAGAAGCTATCCTCTCGTCGTTTGCGGCGAACGTCAAGAACATGGCCGCCGCCCTAGCTCAGCGCGCTACCGAACAGCATACCGACCATGCAGTAGCGGAGCTACAACTGGCGAACACCACCTTGACCGCTCTGACCGAAGCCAGCGTCGACATGGTGCTGACTTCGCCGCCCTATTGCACACGAATAGATTACAGCGCGGCGACACGCATAGAGCTCGCCGTGATGCATCCCCTGGTTGAGGTGAAGATGGAGGATCTCGGTCGTCAGATGATCGGCTCGACTCGAGTGCCGGATCACGACATTGCAGTAGACGCCGCCTGGGGACCGATCTGTGGCCGGTTTCTTGGGGATCTGAAGGCACATCCGTCAAAGGCTTCAGCCGGTTACTACTACAAAACTCATCTCGACTACTTCGAAAAGATGGCCCTCTCGCTCACCCATCTTGCTAAGGGACTTAAGCCTGCCGGGGCTGCAATCCTCGTGGTCCAAGACTCTTATTATAAGGACATCCACAACGATCTTCCCGGCATAGTGACGGAGATGGGTGCGGCTGCGGGCCTTCAGTTAAGACGGCGCCATGACTTCGAGTTCAAGCGCTCCATGGCCGGTATAAACCCCCACACTCGAACCTATAAGCGCGCCGCTGGGGCCATCGAGGCAGTACTCTGCTTCGAGAAGAGTCGAGAGGCGATCCAGCAATGACAAATGCGTCCCCCTTGATTGAGTCTATTGCCGCAACGTTGAAGCAGGCGAGCACTCAATCCTTGGATCTGTCGTTCAACGAACTTTTGGACATGAGTGAGAACGGTGAACTCAACATAACACCAGATTACCAGCGCCTGTTTCGTTGGAGTGAGGGACAACGATCCCGTTTCATCGAGTCTTTGCTTCTTGAGATGCCGGTGCCGCCCATCTTTGTTATCGAGGAACCGGACGGAACGTATCAATTGATCGATGGACTACAACGTATCTCGTCGTACCTACATATGCGCGCTAAGCTCTCGGCAGCGCATTTGGACCCGCCGGTTGCCCCTGGTGAGTTCCTGATCTTGTCGGATTGCGACATTGTTCCAGCCCTGAATGGCTTGACCTATAACGACTTTCCGACCGCCCTGCAGATCCGACTAAAGCGGGCTTTTATCCGCGTCGAGGTGGTCCGCAAGGAGACCGATCCTCGTTTCAAGTATCATATGTTCAAGCGGCTCAACACAGGCGGGGAGTTGCTGTCGGCGCAGCAGCTACGCAACTGTACTATCCGCCTGCTGGGTGCGGACTTTCCCGATTTCCTCATTCGTATGAGCGAGGTCGACAACTTCAAGGAATGCACCAGTGGCATGACCCCGGCGCGCAAGTTGTCGGCCTTTGATCAGGAGCTGGTCCTCAGGTTCTTCGCCTTGAAGAACAGGCGCGCGCGGTTCAAACACGAGGTTACGGACTTCCTGACCGAATATATGGAAGAGGTGGCCGATCCTATGGAGGCGGAAACTTTCGACTATGAGGTTGAGGAGAGCGTTTTTCGGCGGACTTTCCTAGCTCTACGTAAGGCGCTAGGAGATATGTCCTTCGCTATCGCCTATAAGACGCGTGACAAGCTGACGGCCGGGTTTGGTGCCTATCATTATGAGGCGATAACCATCGGTCTTCAGCCGGTGCTCGACCGTCTGGATCTAAACGATGATGTTGTGATCGAGCGCCTGAAGGACACTCTTATTGCCACCAAGCTTGACCCGGCCTTCATTGAAATGACCACTGGAGGCGGCAAGAATTCGCCTGGCCCGCTGAACGATCGCATCGGCTTTGTAGAACGACGGCTGGTAGATGCGTTCCCCGGATGACGTCTTTCAGGATCTCGAATCAGATCGGCTTCAGCGCGAGGCCGAACTCCGCCTGATCGAGAACATCGCCTCGCGGACCGAGGTCGAGGCTGAGCGCAACATGCTGTTCCGCTCGTTGACCCTCTTGACCTATGCTCATCTGGAAGGCTTCTGCAAGTTCGCTCTGCTGGCCTACGCGGGTGCAGTCAATGCTTTGGCCTTGTCTTGCCGCGACGCAGCCTTCCCAGTACTGGCTGCCAGCCTTGGCGATATTTTCGCGGCACTCCGCAATCCGAACAGCAAGGCACCAGAATTTCGTACTGGCCTGCCGGACGACCAAGAGCTCCATATGCTGTGGAGGGAACGAACGTTCGTCGAAGCCTACGAAGGAATCCTCAGCCGCACGGTCGAGATCCCCGATCGGGTAATCGACACGAAAGCCAATCTGAATTCAGTCGTGCTGAAACGGAACTTATACCAGCTTGGCCTCGACTATCCAGCAATCGATCGGCATCGCGGCACCATCGATCGGTTGCTTGGCGTGCGCAATGCCATCGCACACGGTGATGCTCTGCGGGTGCCGAGCGCCGATCATGTCCGCGAATACACTGCTGTCGCCTTCGAAGTAATGCAGTTCGTTCAAAGTGGTGTCTTCATTGCCCTGCGAGATGGGGCTTTTCGTCGAGTACCATCTATTTAAATCGCAGAGCCATCATATCATATCGCGTGCGGCCGCCACGCACCGTGAACCGTCAACCTGGCTGGTCGATCTGACCAATGGTTGCTCTTGCCCGCCCATTTAACGCACAAGATATTGCCAGCGATCACGTCGTTGCCGTCGAAGTTTCGGTCATCGATCAGAGGACTAGAATACCCCAAGATCAGCTCCAAGTAGAATCTGACCGGGCTCATAGGCTAAGCCCGGCCAGATCTACGCAGCATCACGCAGCGGCAGCGTTGCTCTCGGTCGGCGCGCCAACTTCGGAGGGAGCTGTTTTGGCTTGGAGCCGATCCCATGTCCCAAGATATTGATGAGCCTTGCGGCGGATGGCCTGCCGGCTCTCGTAGCCTCCGCCGACAAAAGTCAGCATCATCTTCCCACGAACCTCCCTCTCACGCATAACATCGGACCAGAACTCGGCGTCGCGCCTCCAGTCGAGCTCTCCTAGCCTCCTGCCCATGGCCGCGATGTCGTCGACCTCCAACGTCACGTCGAGGTCGTGGAAGATGGTCCCTAGTGCCCCCCAGCCTGGGCCTGTCAGATGGATGCTGTTCTTGGTATCCGAGAAACGCTCAGCGCCCATCATTTCGGTCATGCCGCTCAGGAAGCGATTGGCCTGGGTGACAAATTCATCAATACTGTCCTCGGACAGACGGCGCTGCCCCTCCGCCTTGTCCACGTTGGTCTTGGCCTCGGTGAACGCATCGCCCTCGGCGGCGCCGCGCACGAAGCGGACGAGGTGCTGCAGGACTACGAGGGCCGTCGACTTGGCACCGAGTGACGCGGCCTTCGTCTCCATGCCCCCGTTCGACTTGATAACGGCACGATCAGCGAGGCGACGGGTAGCCTCAACATAGATGTCGCTCGAATCGTAGTTCATAGCCATGGTGGGACTGATCGACGTCTGTTTGAAGTTGAAGTCCGCAAATAACTGCCTCAACTCCTTGAGATCGAGAGGCTTGTCGGCCTGCCGCGGCGCAAAGATCACAAGCGGGAGAGTGAACTGGTCGATCAATTCGTTGAGGGCCCTGCGTTCATCAATGCTCAGTGCTTCATCGTTGGCCAATTCCACAAGCTCAATAACTCCAGACACACGAGCGAGACCATCGAGGACGATCCTCCCGTTCGACTTCGACATGTCGAGGTGAAGGGTGCCGGCCCCCTCCACGCCGCTCTCATTGAACGGATCGAACCGGAGATGTCTTTTAACGGCGACGGAAATCGCAGGGAAGGCACCGAGGATTACCGCTAACTGGGAGAACCGCTTCCGGATGTAGGCCTGAATGGCACGGAGACGATCGCTGGTGGTGGTGCGCTGGAGTTGGACGTAGATTTGCTCGAGCTCCGGATCGAGCTTCTTCCAGAAGCGCGAACGCGGATCGTGCCCAAGGAATGCCTCCAGCGAGCGCGGCGAGATTTGGGTAGCATAGGTTGCGAGCCGATGACCGTAGGCGCCTTGAACGGCCGCAATGCGGATGGTAAGTTGAGTAGAATTAAGCACGGTGTTCTCCATGGTGCTTGGTTGAATGATGCCGGTGAGGGCAGAAACCTCGCCGGCATTTTCTTTTGGAGCATACCCGACCGGGCGGGGTCAAGACGTCCCCGTAGGTAATTTCCTATTCCCCGTAGGATTTTTCTACGGGGATGGCTACAAATGATGCGGGATTTCGGAAGGCCTGCTGGCTTGTCGGATTGGACGTCGTCCGGATTTCCAGAATCGACATCTCGCAATGCGCCTAACCGCTCGTCGGAGGATGGCAGCGATCTTTCGCAGTGCAATGAGCCGTAGAGCCCCGATCGTGAAGATGCTCAGCCACCCAACCGAAGAACCAATCCTCGTCCCTAACACCAGCCCCTACGACGAAGGAACCCTTGGCTCCTCCACCAGATAAAACCTATCCTTCGGCGAAAAGTCCGTGATCAGAAATGAAAACGAGGCTGTCTCCAGCGGGTCGACCTTGCCTTTGCGGAACAGCAGCCTGTCATAGGGCTCGAAGTCGCGTTTGAATTCGGCGAAGCTGTCGGATTTGATCATTTTGTCCTCGCGCTGCGCCTGGTCGAAGGACAGCCCGTCGCCATAGTCGCTCGGCCGGTTCATGATCGGCTGCAGCTCGAATTCGAATTCGATCCAGGCGTCGCCGCTGTTGTTGCGGGCGACGATCTTCAGCGGCAGGAAGCCGGTCGCGTAATTGCCTGCCGTTCCGAACGGCTGGATCGGCATGGCGGCGCGTATGGTCAGCGTCACCGGGTCCGCGGTCTCCAGTTCCTCGGTGACACGATCGGGTCGGTGCGCGTTCCGGCGCCGGTGGCCGAAAGGATCCTGAAGCCGCCGAGTTCGTCCGAGAACGAGTAGGCGCCCGCCTGGAAGAGTTTGGTCCCGTCGGCTTCGGCGCGTGGGCAGTCCGCGGCCAGCAAAGCCGCACACACCTGCACACAGCGCAAGCCTCGACCCATCATGGCTCAAGTATGGACGACAATTGCCCGGCCGCCTACTGGCAACAGACGGCATGATGGTGACCGCGATCGATGGGCCCACAGGGTGGTCGCAGGCAAGGGCGCTGCCGCAAAAGGGTGAGCTGGGTTGTCGGATCTGCCGGCGGACCGCCGGAATACACCCTCGCGGCCCGCTGGCGGACAAGGCGCTGTGTCAGCCCGTCGCCTCGCCTCAGCCTGCCGCCATGGCCCGCACGCTCTCGCGTTCCACCAGCGGGCATTCCAGCTTGGTGATGGGATAGCGCCCCCGCCCGGGCGGCGAGGGCGCCTCGAGCTGTTCGATTGCCCATTGGCCCATCGCCATATGCGGCAGGATCGAGGTGGTCAGCGGCGGGAACAGGTGACGGGCGATTTCCTCGTCGTCGTAGCCGACCACGGAGATGTCCTGCGGGATGTGCAGGCCGGCTTCCTTCAGCGCCTCGTAGCAGCCGATCGCCGTGCGGTCGTTCTGGCAGAAGATGGCGGTCGGGCGGTCTTTCAGCGCCAGCAGCTTCACCGTTGCGGCATAGCCCGCGCTGGCCGACCAGTCGCCTTCGACCACCAGTTCGGGGTCGAAGGGGATGTCGGCCGTGGCGAGCGCGCGGCGGTAGCCTTTCAGCCGGTCCTGCGCCGCTTGCATCCAGGGTTCGCCGGTGATGGTGGCGATACGGCGGTGGCCGTGGCTGATCAGGTGCCGGGTCGAACTCTGGCCGCCGGCGATCTCGGAGGGAACCACGGCGGGGAAGGCATAGTCCGACGTGTAGCAGTTGAGCAGGATCACCGGAATGTCGAGGCTGTAGAGAAAGTCGGGCGCCGTGATCTCGCGGGTGAAGATGGTCATGTAGATCAGCGCCGAAATGCCCCGCCGGGTCAGCGCCTGTATGGCGCGGGGCTCCATCACGGCATCGCCCATGGTCTGCGCCACCAGCAGCACGTTGCCGGCATTCCACGAGGCCTGGCGCGCGCCCTCGATGGCCACCACGGCCTCCGGGCTGGTGGCGAGCTGGTCGACGGCAAAGCCGATGACCCCGTCAAGACCTTCAAAGGCCGCAACCGGCGTCTTCAGCGCGGAGAAGGCCGGCGCGCTGTAGCCCAGCGCCCTGGCGGCCTCGATCACCCGCTCGCGCGTCTGCCGCGACAGCCGTATCCCTGGCGAATTGTTCAGCACGAAGGAAACGGTCGCTTGCGAGCAGCCAGCAGCCCTTGCGATGTCGGTCATGGTGACCCGGCCCTTGGGTTTTGCCGGCGCCTTACGGCGCCTCGCTGTCTCCCGATCCGTCGTTTCGCTCATTGCATTCCTGTCCCAATCCCCGGTGCTGTCTAGCGGCAGCCTGCCGGATCGACAAGATGGCGCGGTGGCATCGATTTATAGAAACTGCCCCATGACTTATATCTATTAGCAATCTCGCGGTCCATTGCTCATGCGGCTCCGCACACCAGAAATGCAACGGCAAAGCGGCATTAAGCGCCGCGCGACCAAAGTCTTGGCTAGCCGGCGCGTCGACTGCGGGACCGCAGTGGCAGGGTCAGGTCGAGGTTCGGAACTAATACTGTTTACTAATACAAAAATGCGCTGTAACGTCAATCCGTCGCATCCGGCCCATCGGTTCCGGGGGGCGGCGGAAAGCGAGCGTGGCTGGCCCGATGGCGAGCGGACTTGGGCTCCGCGAGCTTTGTCTCGGACATATGATATGTCAGACAAATCGGACTATTTACGAACGAAGGATGAGTCTCTAAAGTCCCTGGCCGTGGCTGGAACGACGCCATTCTTTCAGTGCCGGGAACCCCTGAGGAGGAGGGGCATCCAAGCCGCAAAAGGCAAATTCAGGTGAGCAAGGCAAATTCTCAGTGAGCAAGACCGGTCGGCCGATGGCTGGACCAAAACGGGAGGTTGAACATGAAGTCTTTGATACGCAATGCATCCGTGGCCGCCGCGGCTCTCGCCGTCGGCCTGGCGGCGACCGCCATCGCGCGCGCCGACGACAAGCCGACGCTGGCCTTCGTCGTCAACGGCGCGTCCGATTTCTGGAAAGCCGCCGAAGCCGGCGTCAAGAAAGCGCAGGGCGAACTGCCCGACTACACGCTTGAGCTCAAATATCCGGAACAATCCTCGGTCGCCATCCAGCAGCGGCTGATGGACGATCTGGTGACGGCCGGCGTCAAGGGCATCATGGTCTCGGCCGTCGATCCCAAGACCTCGACCGATGGCCTGAACAAGATCGCCTCGCAAACCGCGTTGTTCACCACCGACAGCGACGCCCCGCAGACCAAGCGTGTCGCCTATATCGGTTCCTCCAATGTCGATGCCGGCAAGCAGGCGGCCGAAATCGCCAAGAAGGCGATGCCGAACGGCGGCAAATGCCTGGGCTTCGTCGGCCTTCTCGGCGCCGACAACGCCAAGGAGCGCATCCAGGGCATGAAGGATGGTCTCGCCGGTACCAAAATCGAGCTCGTCGACGTGCGCGGCGACGACATCGACCAGGCCCGCGCCAAGAAGAATGTCGAGGACGCGCTGGTCGCCAGCCCCGACGTCACCTGCATGGTCGGCTTCTATTCCTACAACACGCCGCGCATCTATGAAGCGCTGCGCGACGCCGGCAAGCTCGGCTCGATCACCGTCGTCGGCTTCGACGATGATCCGATCACGCTGGGCGGCGTCAAGGAAGGCACCATTGCCGCCACCGTCGTGCAGCAGCCCTTCGAATGGGCCTATCAGGGCATGAAGCTGATGGCAGCCTACCTCAAGGGCGACAAGTCGGGCATCCCGGCCGGCAATCTGATCATCATCCCGACCAAGATCATCGGCAAGGATGATGTCGACGCATATGCCGCCAACCTGAAGGCGATGGCTGGAAAATAAGGCCACAGGCAGTTCAGCCGGCTCAAGCTAGCCTTGAGCCGGCTGCTCGCATTGACGAACACCGCGAGGATCGTCAGTCTGAAGATGGACCAAAATGGCCCACCGGCTGCTGTCAGGCATGATGAATTATTCCGACACATCCATCTCGGCAATCACCCCGTTCCTCAGCCTCGAGAACGTGCGCAAGACCTATCCGGGCGTCGTCGCGCTCGATGGCTTTTCGATGGAGGTGAGGCCTGGCGAGGTCATCGGCCTCGTCGGCGAGAACGGCGCCGGCAAGTCGACCCTGATGAAGATCCTCGGCGGCGTCACCACGCCGGACACCGGCACCATCACCGTCGACGGCACCGCCCACAAGGGCCTGAGCGTCGAAGGCAGCCTTGGCTCGGGCATTGCCTTCGTCCACCAGGAGCTCAACCTGTTCGAGAACCTCGACGTCGCCGCCAACATCTTCTTCGGCCGCGAGCCGCTGCGCGCCGGGCCGCTCAGGCTCGTCGACCGCGCCAGGCTGCGCGAGATGGTGGCGCCGTTGCTCAAGCGCGTCGGCGCCAATTTCTCCGCCGACACGCAGGTCGCCGACCTGTCGCTCGCCCAGCAGCAGATGGTCGAGATCGCCAAGGCGCTGTCGATCAAGGCAAGGCTGGTCATCCTCGACGAGCCGACCTCGAGCCTGCCGATCGCCGAGACCGACAAGCTGCTCGACGTCATCAAGGGGCTGAAGGCCGACGGCATCAGCGTCATCTTCATTTCGCACCGCCTGCACGAGGTCGAGCGTGTCGCCGATCGCGTCGTCGTGCTGCGCGACGGCATGCTGGCCGGCACGCTGGGCAAGCGCGATATAAACCATGACCAGATGGTCAAGCTGATGATCGGCCGCATGCTGAAGGAGCGCGAGAAGGCTTCCGAGGCCGCGCGTGCGCCGGGCGCCGTCGCCCTGTCGGCCAAGGCCGTCCGCACCCCCACCTATCCCGGCCGGCCGGTCGAACTCGACGTCAGGCGCGGCGAAATCCTCGGCCTTGCCGGCCTTGTCGGCTCCGGCCGCACCGAACTGGCACGCGTGTTCTTCGGCATCGACGGCTGCCTCGGCGGCACGCTCGAACTCAACGGCACGCCGCTTGTCCTGCGCTCGGCCGCCGACGCCGTCGCGCATGGCATCTTCCTGGTGCCGGAAGACCGCAAGCTCACCGGCATCCTGCTCGATTTGTCGATCGCGCAGAATATTTCGCTGCCCAATCTGCCGGCCCATGCGAAGCGATCGCTCGTGTCCGCAGGCGCCGAAACGGCAACCGCCGAAAAGCAGAAGAAGAATCTCGGCATCAAGGCGCCCTCGGTGCAGACCCGCACCGGCACGCTGTCGGGCGGCAACCAGCAGAAGGTCGTCCTCGGCAAATGGCTGGCTATGAACCCGAAGGTGATGATCCTCGACGAGCCGACGCGTGGTATCGACATCGGCGCCAAGGCGGAGATTTACGGGCTGATGCGCGCGCTCGCCGATGCCGGGGTCGCCGTGCTGATGATCTCCAGCGACATGGAAGAGGTGATCGGCGTGTCCGACCGCATCGCCGTCATGCATGAGGGCCAGATCTCGGGCATTCTCGACAAGGACCGGTTCAGCCAGGAAAACGTGCTGCTGCTGGCGGTGGGCAAGCAGCCGAAATAGTTTTTGCCTCGGGGTCGCGGAAGCGCGAGCTGCTCGGGCAAGCATTGGGGAGAAGACGATGAGCAAGAAAGATCTCGGCCTGCTGATCCTGATCCTGGTGGTCGGGGCCATCGTTGCCATCATCAACCCGCGCTTCCTGTTGCCGATCAACCTTGCCAACACCTCGAACCTGATCGGCCTGTTCGGCATCCTTTCCATCGGCCAGGCCTTTGTCATCATCACCGGCGGCATCGAGCTGTCGGTCGGTTCGCTGGTGGCGTTGCTGGGCACGCTGTTCATCGACTTCATCGCCGTGCGCGAACTCGACTGGCCGCTGGCCTTCGTGCTGATCATCGCATTGGGGGCCATTATCGGCCTGGTGCATGGCTGGCTGATCACGCGGCTCAAGCTGCAGCCCTTCGTCGTCACGCTGTGCGGCCTGTTGATATATCGCGGCGTCGCCCGCTTCTACACCGCCGACGGCACCGCCGGCTTCGCCTTCGGCCAGAACTTTCCGGAGCTCGAATTCCTCTCTGCCGGCCGCTCCTGGGGCGTGCCGAACTCCTTCTTCGCCTTGATCGTCATCGCCATCGTCATGTGGGTGGTGCTGCACCGCTCGGTGTTCGGCCGTTATCTCTACGCCATCGGCAAGAACGAGGAGGCGGCGAAATATTCGGGCATCCGCACCGGGCGCATCGTCATGGCGGCCTATGTCATCTGCGGCGTGCTGACGGCGCTGTCGGCGATCTATTTCGCCATGTACACGCGCTCGATCTCGCCGGCCAGCCACGGCCAGTTCTACGAGCTTTACGCCATCGCCGCGGCGGTGCTTGGCGGCTTCTCGTTGCGTGGCGGCGAGGGCTCGCTGATCGGCGTCCTCCTCGGCACCGTGCTGCTGCAGGAGTTGCAGAACCTCGTCAACCTGCTCGGCATTCCGTCCTCCCTCAACTTCGCGGTGATGGGTGGCGTTATCCTCATCGGCGTGCTCGTCGACCAGCAATGGGGCGTGTTCCGGGCCCGGCGGCGCATGATCGACGCCAGCCGCAAGACCATAGCTGGCGCGGCCGCTGAGTAACATCCCTGCCACTCTGCGCCGCGCTTGCCCGCACCTTGCGCGGCTGAGCCCGTCAGGCTTCAGCCGCGTGCCTGTCGGAGCTACCGGTTGGTCGCGCTTGCGGCGCGGCGAACGCTTTGCAACAGGATGGCGAGACAGCCGACCAGCAGCAACGCGCCGCCGAGCAACGGCGGCAGTGCCAGCAGCTTCACCGCCGCAAGCACGGCGGCCACCAGCACCAGCGCCAGCAGCGCCAGATTGCCGTCATCGACGAACATGCCGAAGAATTCCTTGGCGATAAGACGAATGACGTTCATCGGACGAGCCCTCCAGCGGCTGCGGGGTGGGTAATGCGCAACCAGCGCACCATGGCGAAGGACGCCACCGCGATGATGGCGAAGATGGCGAGCAGGGCGAGATCGGCGCCTGGCCAGTCGGCGCCGATGCCTTCGCCGGTCCAGAAGATGCCGAAGCTGGTCAGCATCAGACCGACCACGAATTTGAGTGCATTCTCCGGAACGCGCGCCAGCGGCCGGTGCACGGCAAGGCCGACAAGCATCACCAGGACGAAGGCCGCCAGCGCACCCAGGCTGGCGTAGAGCGTCTGCCCGTGCGCGGCACCGACGGCAATGACGATGAACACCACCTCGACGCCTTCGAGCAGCACCGCCTTGAACGACGCCAGACCGGCAAGATAGTCGGCGCGGCGGTCATTGGCCTGCCGGTTCAGGGCGGCGGTTTCCTTGGCAAAGGCCGCCTCCTCGTCATGCAGGGCGATCACGCCGACACTGCGCAGGATGGCCTTTCGCAGCCAGCGCATGCCGAACAGGATCAGCAGCACCCCAACAACGAACTGCAGCGTGGAGATCGGCACCAGCGCCAGCAGCGGGCCGAACGCCAGTACCAGGGCCGCCAGCACCGCCAGCGCCAGGGCGGCGCCGGTCAGGGCCGGGCGCCAGCTGCGTGTCACCCCGACCGCGAGCACGATGGTGAAGGCCTCGACGACCTCGACCAAGGAGGCGAGAAATGCCGCCGTGACCGTCGAGAGAATGGGTGTCAGTGTCTGCATGAAGGCGCCCTGTGTCTTCGTTTGATCATGAACTTTTGAAAGGCCGTTTCCACATTCGGCATCGTGGTTAGCATCACTATGCGGTCAGCACCACACAGCGCTCCGGCGGCAGCGAAAAAGCAAGCGAAGCGCCAACCGGCGGCGCTTCGGGCCAATCGAGCCGCACGCGGTGGGGGCCGAGGTCGACCGCCAGCCGCCAGCATCGGCCCTGGAAGGCGCTCGACAGAACCTTGCCCTGCAGACGGTTGTCCGGATAGGCGTTGGCCGGGCGTGCGTCTTCGGGACGGATGACGAGCATGCCGGCGCCAGGGCGTGCGCCCGGCGTGCGCACGGTTTCGGCGTCGCTCTCGGCGATTGTGAAGCGTTCGTCACGGACCTGTCCGTGAACGATCGAAAAGCCGCCGATGAAGCTGGCCACGAAGGAATCGGCGGGCGCCTCGTAGATCGCACGTGGTGTATCGAACTGGACGATCTCGCCTGCCCGCATGATGGCGATGCGGTCGGAGACCGCCATCGCCTCCGCCTGGTCATGCGTCACATAGACGACGGTGATGGCCTCGCGGCGCACCAGTTCCATCATCTCGATGCGCATATCCTCGCGCAGGGCCGCGTCGAGATTGCTCAGCGGCTCATCGAACAGCATCAGCGCTGGACGCGCCGCAAGGCAACGCGCGATGGCGACCCGCTGCTGCTGGCCGCCGGACAGTTCGGTCGGGTAACGATCCCTGTAGGGAGCAAGGCGGGTGACGTCGAGCGCGTGGGCGAGCCGCTGGGCGATGTCGCGATCCGAAAGCCGCTGTGAGCGCAGCCCGAAGGCCAGATTGTTGGCGACCGTCATGTGCGGCCACAGCGCATAGTCCTGGAAAACCATGCCGATCCGCCGCTTCTCGGCGGGGATGACCGACGTTTCGCTCCACACGACACGCCCGTCCAGCGTGATCGATCCGCTTTCGGGTTCGACCAGCCCAGCGATGATGCGCAGGAGCGTGGTCTTGCCGGAGCCGCTGGCGCCAAGAAGCGACACCACTTCGCCGGCATCGATCTTGAGATTGAGGTCGCTCAGGACCGGACGTCCACCGAGCGATTTGCAGATGCCGGCACAATGCAGGGAGGCGGTCATGACAAGGTTCCCGTTCTCGCGGCTTGACCGCTGCCCACGCCGGTATAGCCCACACTTCGACGCGGTTTGACGAACCGCCGAAGCGGGTACCAGACCAGCGCGGCACCGATGCCGGCGGCCGCCATGGCGACCAGCGCGATCGCCGATGCCAGCCCATCACGATCGTGGCTGAACAGTTTCAGGATGAGCGTCGGCGCCGGCGGCCCGCTCTGCGGAATGAGCATCTGCGAGATGGGCAACTCGAATACGGTGCGGATGAACGTCAGCAGAAAGGCCGTCACCACGCTCAGCAGCACCAGCGGCAAGGTGATCGCCAGCAGTCGCCGGATTGTCCCGACGCCATGCAGGCGCGCCGCGTCCGTCAGGCTCGGTGCCAACTGGCCGATGGCTGAAAGGATCACCACCAGACAGTAGGGAAGTGCTGCCGCGACATAGCCCATAACCAGCAGCGAGCCGTCGCCATAGTGGGGAAACGGCCAGTCGCGGAACCCCGGCAGGCGATTCCAGACCAGGATATAGCCGAAGCCGAGCACGATGCCCGGTATCGCCACCGATCCCAGCGACAGGCCGACGACGGCGCTGCGCAGCACCGGGCCCGCGCGATCGAGTTGCGCCGACAGGAGTAGGGCAAGCGAACTGGCGATAAGCGCCGTCAGCCCGGCGTAAAAGAGGCTGCGCAACAGGCCGTCATTGGCCGCGGTGTTCAGGCTGAGCGCCGCCACCACATTGGCACTGGTGAAGTTGCTCCAGATGAGCCCGTGACCCAGCGTCTGCGTCAGGGCGCGTGCCGCGATCGCGGCAAGCGGCAATGCCAGTGCGAGGAAAGCGATGGCCAGGGCCGCCGCCATGGCAAGCCAGCGCCACGCCCCGAGATTGTAAAGCCGGGCGGGCCTTGCGCGGCCGGAGATCAGGCGCGGGTCGGCGCGGCGGCGCAGCAGCCTGTCCGCCACCACGACGAGCAGCACAAGGCTGAGCAGGATGAGCGCCTGGGCGCCGGCGGCGGGAAAGTCGACGGGGTAGTCGCTGGCGGCGGCGTAGATGCCGTAGGTCAGCACGCCGAAATTCGACATTCTGGCGATGGTCGAGGCCAGGCCGAAGTCGGACAGCACCTCGGCGAAGGTGGCGATGAAGCTCAAGGCGATGGCCGGCGCCAGCAAGGGGCCGTTGATGCGGAGCCAGATCCTGAGTGGCGTGGCACCGGAGAGCCGCGCGGCATCCTCCAGTTCGCTGCCCAGGCCGGCGAGCGCGCTGCCGATGATGAAGGCGGCCAGCGGAAACAGGCTGAGCGTGTGGACAAACACCAGGCCGGCCAGGCCGAAAAAAGCCGAGCCCAGCGCGGCAGGCAGCAGCCCGAACTGCGCCAGGTAACCGCCGGAGGACATCAGCAGCACCCAGGCGAGCGCCTTGAGATAGGACGGCGTCAGGAAAACCAGCCACGGCACGATTGAAATCGCTGTCCGCCCCGGAATGTCGCAGCGCTGGACCAGGACCGCGAAGGCGCCACCCAGCGCCGTCGTGGTGCAGGCGACGAGCATGCCGAGTTCAAGCGAATGCAGGACAGAGCCCGCGACATAGGGCGAGTTGAAGACGCGGGCCAGCGGCTCGAAACTCAGGCCGCTGCTGGCATCTTGCGCGGCAAACAGGCCGGGCATGACCGCCTGAACCAGCACCAGGGCAAGCGGCAATCCGATCAGCAGGCCAAACACGGCGTAAACCGCAAGTGGACCGCCATAGCGGGCGAGCGACGACAGACGGCCCAGCGGCGGTTTTCTGGCGCCGGCGCCGCGGGCAAAAGCCGCGGCGCCGGAATGCTGGACGATCGTCATTTCCCGAACAGCCGGGTCACTGGACGAAATTGGCCTTATACCACTGCTTCCACTCGGTCTCGTGAGCGGAGGCCACGGCATCGTCGAGATGCGTGTAGGTGATGTTCGTTTCACGGCCCGGCTTGGCGTTGATGCCCTTGATGATCGGGATGTAGAAGAAGTCGGTATCGTCGCCATTCTGCATGGCGGCCTGGCCTTCGGCGCTGGTGACGAAGTCGATGAATTTCCGCGCCGCATCCATGTGCTGGGTCTTGGCGCTGATGCCGAGGCCCTGCGGCAGCGACACCGAACCTTCGCTTGGATAGACCGCGACGACGGGTTCGCCGGCGGCGATCTTCGAGAAGATGGCGCTGTCTTGATTGATGCCGACCGAGGCATCGCCGGTCAGCACCGCCTTGTTCACCTTGCCGCCGCTCGACAGGCCCGACAGGGACTTGTTGGTCAGCGTCTTGGTCAACAGGGCCTTCCCGGCGTCGAGGCCGTTGGTCTGAAAGAAGCCGGCCAGCCATTGATAGGCAGGGCCCGACAGATTGGGATCCTTGGCCGCGACCTTGCCTGCGAAGGACTGAAGATCGGCCCACGACTTGGGCAGCTTGTCGGCGGGTACTTTCTTGGTGTTGACCTCGATGGCCGTGGTGCTGGTGCCGGTCGGCAGGAAAGCGTGGCTCTGCGGGATCAGCGACTTGCCGAGATCGGTGAATGCCACCTTATCGTAGGCGGCAGCGGGAATGGCCTGCAGCACGTGGTCGGCCGCCATGCGCTCCATGACGGCGGAGCCGTCGAGCCAGACGATATCGAACTGCGGGTTGCTGCCTTCGGCAGCGATCTTGCCCAGCGTCTCGCCGGTGCTGCCAGGCTCGACGACGTCGACCGTGAGACCGGTCTTGGCCTGGAAGGCCTTGGCCACCGGGCCAGCGAAATCGAGCGCATCATAAAGCACGAGGTCTGATGCCGAAGCAGGTGCTGCGGCGGTCAGCGCGCTCAAGCCAATTGCGAAGCAGAAAATGGTACGGGCGTTCATCTTGTTCTCCAGTGGATTTCCCATGGGCATAGTAAGCCCCATTGTATCATGTACGAACAAATTGAATGTTTTGTGTCACGCGCAGGAGTTTCTAGCTTTTATTGTTATTATTCTTGCGGACGCCGCGCTTTGTCCATGCCTTGTCGATCGCCCCACGAACCGTGCTCAGCCGCTCGAGGGCATCAAAGGCGGCTTCGCTGTTTCGTTTCGCCAGCCCGATGATCATCGCTTCGATGAGCACGATCGTGCCGCCATGCATGGCCAGGTGATCGGCCTTGCCGCGCGGTATTGGCAGCGTCTCGGCCACCTTGCCGGACACCAGTGGAGCCAGATTGTCGCTGATGAGCACGACCGGGACATCGACCTGCCTGGCTTGTTCGAGAATGATCTCGACCTCGCGGTAGAGCGGCGCATAGGCCATCATCAGCACGGCGTCGCCCTTGGCGAGCCACAGCAGGCGGTCGGCGAGCGCAATTCCCGATACCGACAGCGCGCTGGTCGGCAGGCCAATCCGGTTGAATTGCAAACTGGCATAGTCGGCCATGGCGCCCGATGGACCGATGCCGAAGACATGGCGGCGATTGGCCTGCGCCAGAATGTCGATGCTGCGCTCGAACGCGGCCGCCATCTCCGGACGCTTCAGCACGTCGAGCACGCTCTCGTGGATGTCGATCACATGTCGCAATGCGCCGGCGCTGTCGTCGCCGGTCTCCTGCAAGGTGCGCGCCAGGCGCTTGCCGGGGGATGGCGTGCCGGTCAGGTCCGACAGCAGCATCTGGCGAAGCGCCGAGAGGCTTTCGAAGCCAAGCGAGCGCGCCGTCCTAACGACGGTGGCGTCGCTTGTGCCGGCCAATTCGGCGATCTCGGCCGCCGATCCCAGCAGGACGGACTGCTTCTGGTCGACGAAGAACCGCGCCATGCGCTGCTCGGCGGGCGGCAGATTTTCGAGCGCCGCCTGGACCCGGGCATCGACCGTCGCCTTCCGATCTTTCGAGGCATCATATGTCATGTCGGGCGGTCATTTTTCTGGCTGTAGCAATTGCAACGGGCGCCACCATCCGAAATGTCTATTACAAGGATGTGACAATGGCGGTCGGCCCAGGCGAACATGTCTGCCTGCCGAAAGACGAGCGGCCGCAAACCGCCGGAAGCGGCGGCCGTTGCCTCGTGAGGTGCGAAAATCGAGCTGTAGGGCGGAGGGCCTAGATCATGCCCGACATGTCGGAAAAGGCCATTGCCTTGCGCAGCAGTTCGGCGAAGCGCTCGCCAGCCGCCTCGCGCGGACCGCTGTTGTCGATCGTGGTGACGCCGGGACCGGACAAGGTCACATTGGCGCTGCGCGCCAGCCGGGCCAGCACTTCGCCGCGCGATTCCCGGCCGCGCATTGCCAGTCGCTCGGCCAGCACGTCAGGCGAAGCAGTGATCTCGACAATGGCCAGATTGGCGTAGCGCTCGCGCAAGGAGGGTATGATCGAACGCGACACGTTCGCCACCGCGACATGGCCATTGGCGACCGACCAGTCGACATCGGCGGGCAGGCCATAGCGCAACCCATGCGCCTCCCAGGAGATGGCGAAGGCGCCGTCAGCCTCGGCCTCGACAAAGGCGGCATCGGCCAGCGTGTCGTGATCCTCGCTCGCCGCATCGCTCGGCCTGGTGATGACGCGGCGCACGAATTCCAGCCGGCTCTCGTCGGCAAAAAGCGCGCGGGCGTAGCCGATCACCGTGTCCTTGCCGGCACCGCTTGGGCCTACGACCGCTACAAACACGCCATGGCGGATCGGGAACGTTTCGGCGGACAACTCACGCTCGATCAAGGCCGACACCATCATGCGACCCGGCGCCCCTGCCGCCATACGGTGCGCACGACCGGAACATGATCGTCGACGCGCACGCGCACCAGATCGGCGCGGCGGCCCTGTTCGATGATGCCGCGGTCGGTCAGGCCAACGGCTTCGGCCGGGTTTTTCGAAACCATGGCGACCGCCTGCGGCAGCGAAATGCCTTCGACCATGTCGCCGAGGAAGAAGGCGGACTGGATCAGGCTGAAGGGGATATAGTCGGATGACAGAATGTCGAGCAGGCCGTTGCCGGCCAGCGTGCGTGCCGAGACATTGCCCGAATGCGAGCCGCCGCGCATGACGTTGGGCGCGCCCATCAGCACGCCGAGTCCGGCGGCTTTCGAAGCCCGCGCCGCTTCCTCGGTGGTCGGAAACTCGGCGACCCGGACGCCTTGCTCGATCGCCTCGTCGACATGGCTTGTCGTCGCATCGTCATGGCTCGCCAGAACGATGCCGCGCTCATGGCAGGCCGCCGCGATGAAGACCCGGTTTGGGCCGGAATTGCTTGCCGATTCGCCCATTCGCTTCTCGCAGAATTTCTGGAAGTCCTGGTCGCTCAGCTTCAGCTTGCGCTGGTAATAATAGGCATAGGTCTCGAGATTGACGAACTGGCGCTGGCCCGGCGCATGGTCCATCAGCGACGCCAATTTCACCCGGTCGTCAGTCTCGAAATTGGCAAAGGCCCGCAGGCAGTCCGGCGCCGAAACTTCGCAACGCAGATGGATAAAGTGGTCGGCGCGCAGCCGGTCTTCCCGCACGCTGTCCTCGATCGCATCGGCGAGCTTGCGGATGTCGTCCGAGGTCAGGTCGGCGTCTTCATCCATGCCGACCCGCAAGGCGTCGAGCACGGTGGTGATGCCGGCGGTCGCGACCTGCGCGTCATGGGCGAGCACGGCCGCGATAGGGTTCCAGCGCACCTTCGGCCGCGGCGCGTAATGGCCCTCGAGATGATCTGTGTGCAGTTCGACCAGTCCCGGAATTATATAGTCGCCGCCCATGTCGTCGCCGGTTCGGGCAGCACCTGGATCGATGCCGGTGATTAAGCCGTCACGCAGCACCAGCGAACCCTCGACGATCTCGTCGGCAAGCACGATGCGGGCGTTGGAAAGAACAGTCTCGGCGGTCATTTCGGGCAGTCCTCGGTTATCTCCGGCCGGAGCTATTCCGGCAGGCGGTCAGGCGGTTTTTCTGGTCGGGCGCCGTCCCAGCGCGTGCTGCGAAAGCACCAGGAATGGCGCGCCTGGTTCGGGTTCGACGAACAGCGTCAGTCCATCCACCAGCACCGGCTGCCGAAGCACATCCGCGAACAGGCTGTCGATTGCCGCGCGCAGACGAGGGCTTTCCTGTGGCCCTGCCCGCCCGGACAGCGTCATATGAAAGCGGAACGTCTCGAAGACATAGGGGTAACCCCACTGGCAGAGATTGCGGAACTCGGCCGGCTTCAGCGAATCCGGACTGCGCCGTTCGATCTCGGCTTCGGTCAGGGGCGCACGGAACCGGTCGAAATCGCGCACGACGTCGTCGGCGAAGCGGTTGAGCGGCGGCAGCGGACCGTCCGGCACCAGCGCGAAAAAGCTGTCGATCTGGCTGACAACGAGACGCGGGATCGTCACCACCGGCGTCGCCTCGGCGAATTGGTCGAGTGCCGCGCGCAGCGAACTCTCTGTCTCGTTCACCGCAAGACGGAACGGGGCTTTCAGCGTCGCGTGGAAGCCATAGCGACGCGCCGAAGCGGTGTGGAAAGCAACTTCCGCCGCCGCAAGGTCGGCCACGGCCTCAACCGGCTTTGTCGCCGCGCCGAACGGGTCGCGGCCCAGCCAGTTGGCGGCGATCCGCGCCAGCGGTTCGTCCTGCCGGGGGGCGAAATAGATGGCATAACGCATGGCAAGTCCTCATCAGATCCGTTGCCATAGGTGATTTCCATGACGGATTGACGAAGCTTTGAAGGGTTTTCGAAGGCAAATCGCTCCTTCAGTTCCTTAGCCGACGATTTTTCCGAGCTGGACCAATAGCTTCACCGGTCCCGCCCCGATTCTCAGGCCTTCATCAACCATTCGTGCTCGGGGGCATTGTGGAATTTCCACGTCCGCTTTGGTCCGGCCATGACGTTGAGATAGTAGAGGTCGTAGCCGTGGCAGGCGGCGCAGGGGTGATAGCCCTTGGGCACCAGCACCACGTCGCCATCCTCGATCGCCATGGCCTCGTCCAGTGCGCGATGCCCATTCTTGTCGGCGTCGGTATAGACGCGCTGGAAGGCAAAGCCCTGCGGCGGGTTGAGGCGGTGATAGTAGGTTTCCTCGAGATAGGATTCGGCGGGCAGATTGTCCTGGTCATGCTTGTGCGGCGGGTAGCTCGACGTATGGCCGCCCGGCGTGATGACCTCGACCACCAGGAGTGAGTCCGCTGGCTTGCCTTCCGGCAGGATGTTGGTGACGTAGCGCGTATTGGTGCCCTTGCCGCGCACCTCCTGGCCGAGATCGTCCGGCCCGATCACCCGAACCGGCAACCGGCCGCCCAGGCCCGGCGCCGAGCAGACCGCCAGTTCCAGCTCGGTATCGGCCGTTACCGACCAGTCCGATCCCTCGGGAACATAGACCGACCACGGCTTGCCATCGAAGGGCGACATTCGCTCGCCGAGCACCCCAAGATCCTTGCCGCCGGCGGTGGCGGTGCCCTTGCCGGCCACGAACACCAGGCAGACCTCGCGATCGGCCGTTTGGCCCGAGGCACTTTCGCCCGGCTTCAGCCGATGCAGGTCGAAACCGACATACGTCCAGCCGGCGCTTTTCGGCGTCACGTGGGCAACGCGGCCATGGCCCTTGTCGGCCTTCACCAGCAGTTTCGACATTTTTGTCTCCTATTCCGTTGGCTTGAAGGATTCCCTGAAGCCAAGCCGCCTGTTTGAAAGGGTGCAGTGCTTCTAACTTCGTCATCCTAGGGCG
>NZ_VFVC01000045.1:0-48152 GCF_006441575.1 Mesorhizobium sp. B2-4-12 | reverse complement strand
CCAGGCGGCCTCCGGTCCGCAGGCGAACGGACAGATCAGGCCCTTGCCTTCGGCATTGGCGCCGATCGCCGCCGGCAGGGCGCCGGCGACGGCGGCAATCGTGCCGTCGAGCGACAATTCGCCGAGAACGACATAGCCGGCCAGCATGTCGCCCGGAATGGCGCCGAGCGCCGCCATCAGGCCAAGCGCGATCGGCAGGTCGTAATGGCTGCCCTCCTTGGGCAGGTCGGCGGGCGCGAGATTGATCGTCACCTTCTTCGACGGCATCGACAGGCCCGACGCATGAAGCGCCGCCTGCACCCGCTCGCGGCTTTCGGCAACCGCCTTGTCGGGCAAGCCGACGATCTGCATGCCGACCTTGCCCGGCGCGACCATCACCTGCACGTCGACCGGCACGGCCTCGATGCCCTGGAAAGCGACCGTGCGAACCCGCGCCACCATCGTGTTGCCCCCGGATACGGGCTGGCCTCAGCCCGTGCGATCAGGCCCGAAATGGCCTCTTCGGCAGACAATCACAATTTCTTGATCAAATCAAGAACATTACAGGAACAAGCCACCGTGGAGTTGCAACGGACTTGTAGCCGATTGCCATGAACGGAACATGGTTAATACGAAATGAAAACGGCTACTTCCGCCTTTTGTCCTCGACTGCGTCCCAAAACAGGCTGGCGATGTCGGCGCCGCCGAAGCGGGCGACTTCGCGCACGCCGGTGGGCGAGGTGACGTTGATCTCCGTCATATAGTCGCCGATGACGTCGATGCCGACCAGGATGAAGCCGCGTTCCCTGAGCGATGGCCCGATGCGGGCGCAGATCTCGCGTTCGCGCGCCGTCAGCTCCGTCTTCTCGGCGCGGCCGCCGACATGCATGTTGGAACGGGAATCGTGCTCGGCCGGCACCCGGTTGATGGCGCCGACCGGCTCGCCGTCGATCAGGATGATGCGCTTGTCGCCCTTGCGGACGTCTTTCAGGTAACGCTGGACGATATAGGGCTCGCGGAACAGCTGGCCGAACATTTCGAGCAGCGAGGCGAGGTTGCGGTCGGCTTCAAGCAGATGGAAGATGCCGGCGCCGCCATTGCCGTAGAGCGGCTTGATGATGATGTCGCCGAACTCCTTGCGGAAGGCGGCGACTTCCAGCGGATCCTTGGTGATCAGCGTCTCCGGCATCAGGTCGGAAAACTCGGTGACGAAGATCTTTTCCGGGCTGTTGCGCACCCAGGCCGGATCATTGACCACCAATGTCTTCGGATGGATGCGCTCCAGCATATGCGTGGTGGTGATGTAGTTCATGTCGAAGGGCGGGTCCTGGCGCAGCAGCACGACGTCCATCTCGGACAGGTCGGTGCGCACCTTCTCGCCCAGCGAGTAATGATTACCCTTCTCGTCCCGCACCTGCATCTCCTCGATGCGGGCAAACACCTTGCCGTCGCGCAGCGACAGCCGGTCGGGCGTATAGTGGAACAGCTGGTGGCCGCGCCGCTGCGCTTCCAGCGACAGCGCGAACGACGTGTCGCCGGCGATCGACACGCTGGAGACATGGTCCATCTGGACGGCGATTTTCAACTTCATGGTGGCTCCCCAGCGCAGTCGACGAGAGCGATATAAGGGCCGCCGCGCCTTCTGCCAATCCGGCCAGCGCCCTAACGGTTGAAAACCAGCCTGGAATAGCCAGCGGCGGCATGGCCGGCCTGGCAAACGGCAGCCTCCGGCGCGGGATCAAAAGAAGGCGCCAGCCGGCCGCCGCCTAGTCCGCCACGGCGTCGGCTCCCTGTCTCCATAGGCGGGGCGTTCGGCCCACGCTACTGCGAAACACCCGCGTCAGGTGGCTTTGATCGACGAATCCACAGGCCAAGGCCACTTCGGAAATGCCGAGCCTGCTTTGGCGCAGCAACGTCTTTGCCTTCTGGATGCGCTCGTTCATCAGCCACTTGTAGGGCGGAACGCCAACGGTCTGACGAAAGGCGCGGGCGAAGTAGCTGACCGACAGACCGCAGGCCTGGGCGATGTCGGCGATGGCGATGTCGCCGCTCAAATTGGCCAGCATCATCTCGCGGGCCCGCTGCATTTGCCATGGCGCCAAGCCGCCAACGACTCTGGCAGGCCCGTGACCGGGGGCGTAGGTCCTAACGAGATGGGCATGGAAGGCCAGCGCCACTTGATCGATGAACAACTGGTCGCTCGATCCGTAGTGAGCGGCCTTCGCCTCCAGGGCGCGGCTCAGGCCATACAGGATCGGATCGTTCACGCCGCCCAGGATCGTTCGCAGACCGACAGGCGGCCGCTCACCAAAGTCGTATGCGAGATCGTGCAGGGTCCGCCTCGATATTTGCAGGCGCAGAAAGTCCACGGATTGATGGAGATGCGCGATCGGAGACGCCTCCAGGTCCAGAAGCACCACATCGCCGGCATTGACCTCGGGATAGTTGACGTGACGACCGTCGATCCAGCCCTCCATCCTGGCTATTGGCGACAGGTAGACGATCACCGCGAATCCTGGCTCGGGTGCCACCGCGCGGGTGAGGCATGGCCCGGCCTGGAGGCGGCTGATCGCGATCGGGTCTTTCGAGATCGTATTGGAGAAAAAGGCAGTCTGGACCGGGGCCTTATACCGAAATGCCAGGTACGATTTGAAAACCGCCAGGTCCATATTCTGGCGCGGCACTGAGGCTTCGTCCGAGGCGTTGAATGGTCCGCCGGCTTCGGCGTCGCTTTGCAATGCAGAGCCTTCGCCGGCGCCGAACATCCCGCGCAGAAACGTCTGACGCTGCCGCGCGTGCTCCGGTGACAGGTCTTCCGGGCTGAACGAACGCGAACCGAAAGTCATGGGATGCCTACTCCAGCCAAGTCTCAGGGCATCGCTGCTTGGAAGCGGGGCAGATATTGCCTTGGGTCGTCGAGGCGCAACCGCCGCCACCGCGCAGGGCTCTTTCCTTCAAGTTGCGAGAATATGCGCGTGAAATGGCTTTGGTCGGTGAACCCGCAGGCCACGGCGACCTCCGCTGCTGGCATCTCCATGTTCAGGAGAAGGTTCTTCGCCTGTCTGACGCGCTCCTTCATCAGCCATTTGTGAGCGGGCATTTCGGCCGTGCGCCTGAAAGCCCTGGCAAAGTAATTCACGGAGAGTTCACAGGCCTCCGCCAGTTCCGCGAGTGTAACGCCTTCCGCGATCCTTGCGGACATCAACTCGGTGGCGCGCCGGTATTGCCAGGGCGCCAGTCCTCCCCGCAGAGGCTTGATGCTGCGGAGTTGGCCGTAGGTCTGGGCAATGTGAAGCTGAAAGGCGAGCGCCACGTGGTCAAGGAATAGAGCGTCCTCATCGCCGAACATCTGCGTCTTCTTCAGCATGGCGGTGCCTAGCCCGAAGAGAACCGAGTCCTCCGCGCCGAAGGTGGGACGCAGCGACCCGATCGGCGGCCGGCCGAACTCATCAGCGAGATCATCCAAGCTGCGCTGCGACATCTGCACCCGCAGGGTTTGCATTGGATCTCGGATCAGAACCCTTGGCGAGGTGCCGAGGTCAAAGATGCAGATTTCGCCGGCTCTCATCGCCCCCAAGGCTTCCTTGCGCCCGTCCATTCGCGCCTCCAGTCTCGGCAAGTGCGTCAGGACGATATGGACCGAAAAGGCCGCTTCGGGCTCCGGCTTCAACGTCCATGCGCCCGAAGGTTCGGGTACGGCGACATGCGTGAATATCGTTGGGTCTTTCGAGATGCCCTTGGCGAAACAGCTTTTGGTGGAGGCCGCACGGAATCGACGCTGCATCAGGGCGTCGTGGTGGTCGATTTGCGTGGCCGGATCATTCATCGATCTTCACCATCTGAGCTGACCTTGCGCTCTGCGGCCTCCGATTTCCAGAGGCTCTTACGAAGGGGCGGTATCCGCATGGCCAGCGAACCGTGCTCGGCCGCCGCTCGCAAACACAAGAGATACTTTATTTTCGTTGGCGTAGGTGTTATGGACAAATTTGTCCATAACACCTACGCTCAATTCCGTGTGATCAATGGAAAAGCGAGGCAAAGAAGCTGATGACCATCACTGTCTTCATCACCGGCGCGTCACGAGGTGTCGGGCGCGCTTGTGCGACAGCGTTCCTCGACGCTGGCTGGAATGTTTTCGCGACTGCTCGAGATCCCGACCAGATCGGCATATCTCCAAGCCAAAGGCTGGCAACGGCGAAATTGGATTTGAGGGATGATTCATCGATCTCGGCGGCCGTGGAGCACGCCATCGGCCGTTTCGGATCGGTCGACATTCTACTCAATAATGCCGGGATCGGCCTTGGCGGTCCTGTGGAAGCGGTAAGCCGTGAGGAATTCCACGGCTTGCTCGACGTAAATGTGGTCGGCGCGGCGCTTGTCACGAAAGCTCTGCTCCCGACGATGCGGCTGAAGCGGAGCGGCCTGATCATCAATGTAGGATCGCTGGCCGGAGCCGTCGGCCTTCCATATCTGGCACCTTACTGTGCAAGTAAATTCGCATTGGCAGGCTTGAGCGAGGCCATGCGGTATGAGCTTGGACCTTTCGGCATCCGGGTAAAGTTAGTCGAATTGACTGGAAGTCGGACGCAGTTCAAGCAGCCAATTCTTCACCACGAGGCCTATGCAACGAAGGCCGCCGCGATTGAACGGCGTCTGCAGGAAGGGCTGGCTTTAGCCACTCCTCCTGACACTGTTGCAAAGGAGATTTTGCGGATCGCGGGCTCGAGTTCCGATCGGTTGCGATATGTGGTTGGAACCGGGGGCCTTCTAGCGAGGATAAGGGGGTTCCTGCCCGATAGGATGATCAGCTCGATGTTGGCACGCGCATTCGGCTTGATCTGAAACCGCGAGCCTGCCTCGTCTCGACCGGGACGAGGCCGAGCCGCCCCTATATTTGGATTGTGAGCCCGGAAGGAGCAAATCGTGGCCAGGCCCCGGCAATTCGACCATGACGCCGCATTGAACGAAGCGATCAAAGTCTTCTGGATCAACGGATACGCCGGTACGTCAACCGATGATCTGAGAAAGGCCATGGGATTGGGCCGCCAAAGTCTCTACAACGCCTTCGGAGATAAGCGGCAGCTCTATCTGGAAGCTCTTTCGGCCTATCTGCGACGCACCATCTCTACACATCTCGATCGCCTCGGTTCGTCTTCATCGCCCTTGGCGGGCATTCGAGCGCTGCTGCTGGGAGTAATCGCCGAGGATCAATTTGAGCGAGAGCTTGGATGCCTGGGTGTAGTATCTGCCAGCGAGTTTGGAACGCGTGATCATGAACTCGCCCAACAGCAAAGCAAAGCAGGTGCCGCGTTGTCTGCCAGACTGATCGAACGGGTAGGCGAAGCTACAGCCAGCGGAGAAATTGACCCGCGGGTGAACGCCGAGGATGGAGCGTTCTTTATTCAGATGACCATGAACGGATTGCAACTCGCGGCCCGCGCTGGCGCGCCCGTGAATGTACTGCGCACCATGGCAGATTTCGCTGTCGAGCGTTTGCAGGCGCGACTGGCAGCCGAATAGGGGGCCTGACGCGAGCAGAGGGTCCATGCAAATTGGGCTAGGAAATCGCGCTCGCGGCAGAGCAGCGGACAGTGCTTAGGTCAAAGATGCCGATCTCACCGGCTTTCATTGCCCCCGAGGTTCCCTTGCGCCCTGCCATGCGCTTCCAATCTCGGCAGGGGGCAGCACGATATGGGCCGAAAAGGCATCCTCGGGCGGATTGGGCTAAGCCCGTGCAAAACACGCCCTGAATCTACCAGCGGCAGCGGGCGCTTTTGTCCATCGTCAGGACGTCGTCGAAGTTCTCGGCGCCTCGACATGGCTACAAGGAGCTACTCACATGACCACTTTATCAGTTGTCTTCCGGCGAATTCACATTGTTGCGGCCGCCGTTTTCAGCCTCTCCATCATACCGGCGGTCGCCTCGGCGCAGTCCGCGCAAAACGTCATTCTCGTGCACGGCGCCTGGGGCGATGGAGCGAATTGGTCGAAGGTCATTCCCATCCTCGCCGCAAAGGGTTTGAACGTCACCGCGGTCCAACTACCGCTGACTTCGCTCGCTGACGATGCAGCGACGGTGAAACGCGCGATCGGCCTCGTGGACGGGCCGGTCGTTCTGGCGGGGCACTCCTATGGAGGTGCGGTGATCACCGAGGCCGGAAACGATCCCAAGGTTTCCGCGCTGGTCTATGTCGCCGCGTTCGCGCCCGATGCAGGTCAATCCGCGGGGTCCTTGAACGCAACCGTAGCCCCCTCGCCAATGGCCGCGGAAGCCAAGCCCGACGCGGAGGGCTTCATCAAGCTGACCAAGACCGGCGTGTATGACGATTTCGCTCAGGATGTGACGCCGGCCGAGAAGCAGCTTCTCTACGTGACGGAGTCGCCAACCAGCGTGAAGTCCCTGGGAGGCAGCATCACCGACGCCGCATGGCACAACAAGCCCTCCTGGTACATCGTGGCTTCCCATGACCGGGCGATCCAGCCGGCGCTGGAGGCGGAAATGGCCAAGGCGATCAAGGCGAAGACCACGACGGTCGAAGGCAGTCACCTGATCATGCTCTCGAAGGCATCCGCGGTGGCTGCGGTGATCGAGCAGGCCACCCACTAATCCTCAGCTGAGCGGCATCCCGAGGTGCCCGCGGTTTCAGTACGCGGCGAACCGCAGATGCCGCTCGGCCTGACCTGCAATTGCTGCAGTCCCATCAACGCGAATGTGGAGTTTCTTCCATGACTGCGAAGTCTGTTATCCTGGTACACGGGGCATGGGCGGACGGATCGAGTTGGAGCAAGGTTATTCTCGAGCTCGCAGCCGAGGGGTTGTCCGTGACGGCAATCCAGATGCCGCTTACGAGCTTCGGCGATGATGTCGCCACCCTGCGCCGCGCCCTTGCGCTCGTCGAAGGCCCAGTCATTCTTGTCGGACATTCATACGGTGGTTCGGTCATCACCGAGGGAGGCAATGACAAGAAGGTGGCCGCGCTTGTATTCATAGCCGCCTTTGCGCCGGACAGCGACGAATCCGCTGCCTCGCTCGGGGAGAGCGTGGATCCCCCTCCGATGGCCGCTGAGGTTCGGCCCGACTCAGCGGGATTCCTGAAACTGACCGAGAGCGGAATCCGCGATCACTTCGCCCAGGATCTTTCCGACAGTGAGAAGACGGTTCTGTTCGCCGCCCAGGCGCCTACCGCCGTTGCGTCCTTAACAGGAAAAATTACGGAACCCGCGTGGCAATCGCGCCCAAGCTGGTATCTGTTGTCAACCGAGGATCATGCCATCGCGCCCAAACTCCAGCACATCATGTCGAGCCGGATAATGGCCAACGTCACGGAAGTCGCTTCGAGCCATGTGGCGATGCTGTCCCATCCCGACCTGGCCACCCGTCTCATCCTCGAGGCCGTTCGCGCGGTCTGAATTCAGCCAAGCCGGCTGATTGCCCAAGACGCGGCTGGCCGCGTCGTCGTCCATGCAAACAGCTTTCAAGCGATCACCTTGAAAGAATCCAGGGACTGCGCGGTCGCCTTCGCACGGCATGTCTGAGCCGAGGCCGAGCTTCGCGATCCCCTGGATTGCGGGGGCAAGCTCGCCTCGGGCCGGTCCGGGGCGGGCCCTCTTGCCAATCCGGCCAGCGCCCTACCGGTCGAAGACCAGCCTGGAATAGCCGACGAAGGAGAGCGCCATGGCGGCCAGCGAGGCGGCGGCAAGCGCAGCCAGCGGCGGCATGGCTGGGATTGCAAACAGCAGGGCGCAGTAAACGAGATAGTTGGCGACGCTGGTGGCGATGCCGACGCCGCCATAGCGGGCGCCTTCCTGCGCAAGGCCACGGCTCGATGGCGAGAAGGTCAGGCGGCGGTTGATCTGCCAGGTGACGCAGAGCGCGAATCCGATCGACAGGATGCGGGCGCCGAAAGGCCCAAGCGGGGTGATGGCCAGCAACAGCCACAGCGCGGCGGCATCGGCGACGAAGCCGATGCCGCCGGCGAATACAAACCTTGCGACACGTTGCATCTTTCAGGCCGCGCGCGGGGTCTTGCCCGTTTCCGGCTTCTGCGCCACCGCGCCGGCGCGGCGCTCGGAACGGCCCGACGGCATAGAGAGATAGAAGATGCGCTTCTGCTCGGCCCGGCCACGCGACACCGAATCCAGGATCAGCCCTGTCACGGCCGCCAGCATCGACAGCAGCAGCAGGCCGACCGACAGCACCCAGGTCGGCATGCGCGGGACGAGGCCCGTTTCAGCGAACTCGACCAGTACCGGCGCCATCAGGAACAGGCTGGACGCCAGGAAGAAGAGCGAAAAGGCGCCGAAGAAGCGCAGCGGCTGCGTCTCCTTCATCAGCATGGCGAACATCCACAGGATCCTGGCGCCATCGCGAAAGGTCGATAGTTTCGAGGAAGACCCGACCGGCCGGCGGCCGTAGTCGAGAGCGATTTCGGCGACCGGCAGTTTGAGCTGCGAGGCGTGCACCGACATCTCGGTCTCGATCTCGAAGCCGCCGGAGACGGCCGGAAAGCTCTTGACGAAGCGCCTGGTGAAGACGCGGTAGCCCGAGAAGATGTCGGTGAAATCACTGCCGAAGAGCCATTTGTAGAGGCTGTTGAAGACACGGTTGCCGAAAGCATGGCCGGTCCTGCCGGCGTCGTCGATCACGCCGCGCCTGGTGCCCACCACCATGTCGCAACGCTCGGTCAGAAGCGTGTTGATCAGCTGCGGTGCGTCCTCGGGCGCATAGGTGCCGTCGCCGTCGGCCATCAGATAGATGTCGGCGTCGATGTCGGCGAACATGCGCCGCACCACATTGCCTTTGCCCTGGCGCGGTTCGCGGACCACGATGGCACCGGCCGCACGGGCCCTGAGCGCCGTCAGGTCGCGTGAATTGTTATCGTAGACATAGATGGTGGCGTCCGGCAGCGTCTCGCGGAATCGCTGCACCACCTCGGCGACGGTCAGCTCCTCATTGTAGCAAGGCAGGAGCACGGCGATGACCGGTTCGTGGCTGATGGCTTGCGGCATTTTCGTCTCCGGATGCCTGGTCGACCACACGGTCGCGCGCCGGACCGGCTCGTCCAGGCGGTTTTACTATTTATTGAAGCCGTTAAGGCTAGGTTTAAGGCCGACTTCATGAGTGTCGATTGGCCTTGAAAGGTCCGGCATTCCCGCCAGGGGCATCGGGATGGGCACAGCAAGGGGAACTTCCACCTGGAGGTCCGATATCGCGTTCGCGCTGCTTGCCGCCCTGCTGCTGCTGGCCCTCAATGCCCATGCCGGGTTCCCGCAACTGGCCGATCCAGCCGGCGACAATGACAGCCTGCTGCAATTGGTCGAAGTCCGCGACCTCATGGCCGGCCAAGGCTGGTTCGACCTGCACCAGTACAGGATGGGTCTGGAAGGCGGCTTCGTCATGCACTGGTCGCGGCTGCTCGACGCGCCGCTGGCGCTTGCCTTCCTCGCCGTATCGGCCCTGACGGGCAGCCCCGCTTTGGCCGAACAAATCGTGCAGATCGTCTGGCCTGCCCTGCAGTTCTGGCTTGCTGTCTTCTTCATCATCCGCGCTGCGCGCGCTTTCGCAGGGGCTCATGCGGTGCTGCCCGCCGTCGTCGTCGGCGGGGCGGCCCTGTACTATATCGGCATATTTTCTCCGGGCGCGCTCGACCATCACAATGTCCAGCTTGTGCTGACCCTGGCGAGCCTCGCCTTGCTGCTCGATGCACCCACGCACCGACCGGCTGCCTTCGTCGCGGGCATCTGCGCCACGCTGACCCTGGCCATCGGCATGGAAAGCGCTCCCTATGCCGGAACCCTCGGCGCCGTCGTCGCCCTGCTTTTCCTCGGCAATGGCGCCGGCGAAAGGCTGATCGCCAGGGATTTCGGTCTCGGCGTCGCCGCCGTCGCGGCTTTGGTCTTCGCCATCACCGTCCCCGTATCGTCCTGGGGTCAGGCCCAGTGCGATACGTTCTCGATCGTGCAGTTCGCGCTCGCCGCGCTCGCCGGCGCCGGTCTGGCGGTCGTCGCGTCATGGAAGGCCGCCAACGCCACGCTCGCCCGGCGCCTGATCTCGCTCGGCCTGCTTGCCGCCGTCCTTGCTCTTGTCGTGGTGTTCCTGTTCCCGCAATGCCTGGCCGCCCCCTATGCCAGGCTCGATCCGCGCCTCCAGCAGATGTGGCTCGGCCATATCGAGGAGGCGCAGTCGATCTTCCAGCTTGTCTTCGATGATCCGGCCAGGGTCGTGGCGCGTTTCGCCACGCCGCTGGTGGCGATCATCGTGATGGGGCTTCATTTCAGCCATGGCGGATGGCGGCGGCAGGACAGCCTCGTCGGCGCGCTGCTGGTGGTGGCGTTCCTGGTCAGCGCCTGGGAAGTGCGCGGCTCGACCTTCTCCATCGCCTTCGCGGTGATCCCGCTTTCGGCATGGATCGCCAAATGGCGGCAGCGGGCCGAGGCCAGCCCGTCCGGCGGCTCGGTGCTGAGGATGGCCGCGGCCTGGCTGATCTCGGTGAATGCCATCTGGTCGGGCGCCGCCGAGGCTGCATCGAGCGCCTTCGCAATCGGCGCGCCTCCCAGGGACGCCAGTTTCGATTCCCCCTGCAACAGCAGGGGTTCGTTCGCCGTACTTGGGCGGATGGCCCCCACCACGGTTCTTGCGATCTCCAATCTTGGCTCGCCGATCCTCGCCTTCACCGGTCATCGCGTCTTCGCCGGGCCGTACCATCGCAATGTCGCCGGAAATCTGCTCGCGCTCGACGCGCTGCTGGGCTCCGCCGCCGATGCGAAGGCCATCATCGAAAGCCACCATGTCGGCCTCGTCGCGCTCTGCCGCGGCAACCCGGAAAGCCGGCTGTTGACGGCCAGCGCGCCGGACAGCTTCCTGGCCGGACTGATGCGCGGCAGCGTGCCGGAATGGCTGGAACCAGTGGCTGAGGCCCGTGGCGCCCCGCTCGAACTCTACCGCGTCAGGTCCAAAGGCTGAAAATTTCTGCACAAACAAAGGCTTGACGCGCGTCCGCGCCGGTTCGCGAAGGCATCCGGCCTCGTGTTCGGGCATCGTCTCCGGCGAAGACCGGAACCCATTTTTCGGGATCATGCTCCGGCTACGAAAAATCGTTTTCAGGATACGTTTCCTAAAGGGTTTGCTGCCAGTCTCGGAAACAAATCCGACGTCAAAAAACAGGGACACCGATGCAAACTCCGTTTGGCACCGGTCAGGCAAACAGGGAGAGCACGGATCTGGCCTTCACCGATCCGTTGACCGGGCTTGGCAACCATCGCCGCTTCTTCGACAAGGTCGATCGCCTGATCAGCGACCGTGCCGACGATCCCGCACCCTTCACCGTCGGCATCCTCGACCTCGACGGCTTCAAGCCGATCAACGATCTGTTCGGCCACAAGGCCGGTGACGATATCCTGATCCAGGTCGCCATGCGGCTGCGGGCCTCGATGGATGGCCATTCGACGGTCTGCCGTATCGGCGCCGACGAATTCGCCTTCCTCTATCCGCTGGTGTTCAGCGAGGAAGCGGCGGCGGAAAAATCCCGCATGCTGATCGAGATCCTGTCGGCGCCCTATGATGTCGGCGAACGCACCGCCAGGCTCTCGGCCTCGGTCGGCTGCTCGCTGTTCTATTCCGGCGACGAGACCACGGAGATCCTCATCAACAAGGCCGAAACGGCGCTCTACCACGCCAAGCGTTCCGGTCGTGGCCGCGTCGTCGTCTATACGCGCGAGATGGAAGAAGCGGCCAAGCGCGTCACCCGCATCGAACAGGCGCTGCGCCGTGCCGTCTCGGCCGGCGAGGTGGAACCGCACTTCCAGCCGATCGTCGATCTCAACACGCGCCGCACCATCGGCTTCGAGACGCTGGCGCGCTGGACCGATCGCGATCTCGGCACGGTGCCGCCAACCGTGTTCATTCCGATCGCCGAAGAGCGCGGCATCATCGGCCCGCTGTCGCAGCTGGTGCTGCGCAAGGCGACCGAGGCGGCGAGAAGCTGGCCGAACGACCTCTTCCTGTCGTTCAACCTGTCGCCCTCGCAGCTCGTCGACCAGAACACCGGCCTGCATATATTGGCGATCCTCGACCGCACCGGCTTCGATCCGCGCCGGCTGGAGATCGAGATCACGGAGACCGGCCTGATGAACGACCCGGCCTCGGCCGAGAAGATCGTCGACGATCTGCGTCGCGTCGGCATCCGCGTCTCGCTGGATGATTTCGGCACCGGCCAGTCCTCGCTCGGGCGCCTGCGCGAATTCCATTTCGACAAACTCAAGATCGACCGCGCCTTCGTCTCTTCCATTCTCGAAGACCGCCCGTCCGAACACATCATCCGCGCCATTCTGGCCATGTGCGAAGGGCTTGGCATGGATGTGGTTGCCGAAGGCATCGAAGAGGAAGCGCAGGCCGACCGCCTGGTCCAGTTCGGCTGCGCTGGCGGGCAGGGTTATCTGTTCGGTAAACCGGCCGATGCCGACGCCACGCTCGGCTATCTCCGCGATTCCTTCCGCGGCGCCCTGCGCGCCAAGGCGATCTGACCTGCGATCCCGGCGCTGTCCACCGTCACGGCTTGCGTCCGGCGCGGCGCATTGTCGTTTTGTCTGACATAAGCACGGAATCCGACGTTTCGCCCTTGCCCGCGCGACTTGCATGGCTAGGATGCGCGCCATTCTGGCTACAGCCTTCTTTGCGCATCTTTTCAGGACGCGCAAAGAAGGCTGTAGAATTTTATTTGCGCATGATCCCTTTCCGAAAATCGATCCGATTTTCGGAAAGGGATCATGCGCGCGGAGAGAAAGATATGATGCCATCGGCGCATTTTCCCGACCTCGGAGGAGCCTCGGTGCTGATCACCGGCGGCGGGTCCGGGATAGGCGCCGCCCTGACCGAGGGGTTTGTGCACCAGGGCGCCAACGTCGCCTTCATCGACATCGCCGACAAGCCCAGCACCGCGCTTGCCGACCGCATCGAGAAGGAACTCGGCCGGCGGCCGCTCTATCTCAAGACCGATCTGCGCGATATCGCAGCGCTGCGCGCTGCCGTGGCGACGGCCGCCGAGGCGCATGGCGATGTCACCGTGCTGATCAACAATGCCGCATGGGACGAGCGCCACGATATCGCGGACGTCACCGTCGAGTTCTGGGACAACAATCTCGCGATCAACCTGCGGCCGCATTTCTTTACCGCGCAAGCGGTGGCGCCGGGGATGAAGCGGGCCGGTGGCGGTTCGATCATCAACTTCACCTCGACATCCTACCTCATCAACCACCCCGACATGCCGGCCTACACCGCCGCCAAGGCGGGTATCCTCGGCCTCACCAAGGGTCTGGCCGGCAAGCTCGGGCCCGACCGCATCCGCGTCAACGCCGTCGCGCCCGGCTGGGTGATCACCGAACGGCAGCAGGAACGCTGGGTGACGGAAGACGCGCTTGCCGCCCATGTCGCCAAGCAGTGCATCAGGGACGTCATGCGGCCGGACGACATGGTCGGCACGGTGCTGTTCCTGGCCTCGGACGCTTCGCGCATGCTGACGGCGCAAATGTTGATCGTCGACGGAGGCTTCCTGTGAGCGCGATTCCGGCGGTAGCGGCGCTCGATTGGGGCACGACCAGGCTTCGGGCATGGCTGATCGACGGCAGCGGCAAGGTGCTTGCCGAGCGCCGCGGCGATGATGGCCTCCTCACCGCGCGCGAAAAAGGCTTCTCCAACGTGCTCGAAAGCCACCTCGGCGCCATGGGCGCGCCGGAAACGCTGCCCGTCATCATCTGCGGCATGGCCGGCTCTCGGCAAGGTTGGCTCGAGGCGCCCTATGCGACCGTGCCGGCGCCGCTCGGCGCCATCCTGGGCGGCGCGGCCCGGGTGCCTGATCGGAAACGCGACATCCGCATCGTCCCTGGCCTTGCCCAGCGTCTGGCCGACGCCCCGGATGTCATGCGCGGTGAGGAAACACAGCTTGCCGGCGCCGGTTTGCCGGCAAAGGGGCGGCATCTCGCCTGCATGCCCGGCACGCACTCGAAATGGGTCGTGGTCGAGGATGGCGCGGTTGCCGGCTTCGGCACATGGCCGACGGGCGAACTGTTTTCGGTGCTGGCCGCGCATTCGATCCTCAAACATTCGCTGGGCGAGCATCCCGCACCGGTCGCGGCGGACAACCCATTCTTCCGGCAATGGTGCGATCAGGCGCTTGGCGAGGGCGGCGACGTCACTTCGAAGCTGTTTGCCATCCGTGCCGCCGGGCTCCTGCAGGACTTGAAGTCGCAGGATGCGGCGGCCTGTCTGTCCGGACTCTTGATCGGCGGCGAGATCGCCTCGGCCAGACGCCGCTATGGCACCGGCGACGCGCCGGTCGTGCTGATCGCTTCCGGCGCACTGGCGAGGCTCTACCAGGCCGCGCTTGGCCTTGCCGGACTTGACCTTCGCACCGTCGACGCGGACGAGGCGGTGCGTGCAGGGCTCATCGAAGCCGCGCGCGAGAACGGCATGATCGGAGGCGCCCAATGACACAGACCGCACCTTTCCCGAAGCTGAAGCGAGGCCTTGTCGCGATCCTGCGCGGCTTAAGGCCCACCGAGGCGATCGCCATGGGGCAGGCGCTGTTCGACGCCGGCATCGAAGCCATCGAAGTACCGCTGAATTCGCCTGAGCCATTTGCCTCGATCGCAAGCATCGTCAAGGCGCTGCCGAAATCAGCCCTTGTCGGCGCCGGCACGGTGCTGACGTCCGGTGATGTGAACGGCCTGCACAAGGCCGGCGGGCGGCTTCTGGTCAGCCCCAACATCGATGCCGAGGTGATGGCGCGCGCGATGCATCATGGCATGGTGACCATGCCCGGCGTGTTCACGCCCACCGAGGCCTTCCAGGCGATCCGGCTGGGCGCTTCGGCGCTGAAATTCTTCCCGGCGAGCGTGCTCGGGGCATCAGGCATTTCCGCGATCCGGGCCGTACTGCCGGCGCAGATCCTGGTCGGCGCCGTCGGCGGCGTTTCGGAAAAGGATTTTGCCGGCTACAAGGCGGTCGGCGTCACGGTCTTCGGCCTCGGCTCCAGCCTGTTCAAGCCGGGCATGAGTGTCGATGAGGTGGCGCTCCGCGCGCACGCCGCCGTATCGGCCTGGGATGCGGTGTTCAGAGACGCAGGATGAGCGAGGTTTCGGTTTTCTCCGATCATATATGCCAACTCGGCGAAGGGCCGAGCTACGATCCCGCCACCGACGCGCTGTTCTGGTTCGACATCGTCAACGGCCGTCTTCTGGAAAAACCGGTGTCCGGCGGCGCGCTGAAGATCCATGAGCTCGGCCAGATGGCGAGCGCCATCGCCATCATCGACGACAAGCGGCAGCTGATCGCCACCGAAACCGGCCTCCATGTCCGCGAGGTCGCGACCGGCGGGATGACGCTGCATACGCCGATCGAGGCCGACAATCCGCTCACCCGTTCCAACGATTCCCGTGTCCATCCCTGCGGTGCGCTGTGGACCGGAACGATGGGCAAGAAGGAGGAAAAGGGCGCTGGTTCGATCTACTGGTTCTTCAAGGGCGAGCTGCGCCGCCTGTTTTCGGACATCACCGTGTCGAACTCGATCTGTTTTTCGCCGGACGGTGCGCTCGCCTACTACACCGATACCTCGACCGGCCTGTTGATGCGTATCGCCTGCGATCCGGCGACCGGCCTGCCTGCCGGCGAACCGAAAGTGTTTGTCGATCATCGCTCGGCCAAGGGCTATGTCGACGGATCGGTGGTCGACCGCGACGGCGTGCTGTGGAACGCCGTCTGGGGCGGCAAGGCGGTCAAGGCCTATTCACCCGACGGCACGCTGCTGCGCGAGGTGGCAATGCCGGTGACGCAGCCCTCCTGCCCGGCCTTTGTCGGCAAGAACGCCGATCGGCTGGCGGTCACTTCCGCCTGGTCGGGCAAGGATGAGAAACAGCGGCAGCTCGATCCGCAGGCGGGCATGACCTTCCTGCTCGACATTTCCGTTAGCGGTCGGTTCGAGCCGCGCGTGCTGATCGCCTGAACAGGCCCATCGATCCGCGCCCCTCATATCCTCCCCGCGGTGCTGTCACCCAGGCGTCCGGCTTGGGTCGGTTTCGCGAAAGCTGTTTGCGTCGGCCGTGCGATGGTAGGCGATCACAGCGCCGGGAATCACTCACCTCATGTCGAGCCACAAGCCAAAGCTGATCCTTGTCTACGAGCCGGAAAAGGCTTGCTTCGATCGCCTGGTCGCCGACGGTTTCGCACCGCAGCGCGCCACCGAAATCTCGTCCTATCTGGCGCAGTCGACAGACCTCGCCCCCGAATTCGATGCGCTGGCCGCCGCCTGCGGGGCGCGCGGCCTGTCCTTTGCGCCAGTGGCACTGGACGATGCCGCCGAGGCCCTTGACGGCGAGGATGCGCTGAACACGCTGGTCTGGACGCTGTCCGACGGCATCGCCTATTTTCGCGGCGGCGCCGCGCCCGCGCTGGCCCGGCTCAAGGGGCTGCGGACGGTCGGCGCCGATGATTCGCTATTCGCGCTCTGCCAGGACAAGTTCCGCTCCGGTGCCGTGCTTGGCGCGCTCGGCCTGCCGGTGCCGCAGGCCGGTCTTGCCCGGGATGGCAAATGGCTGGTCGAGCCGCCGGCTTCCGCCGCCGGCTGGTTCGTCAAGCCCAACCGGCTCGGCGCCAAGATCGGCATCTGGCCGGATTCGCGTGCGACTGATCTCGGCCACGCGCTGGAGCTCAGCCGGCGGGTCTTCGCCGCCTATCGCGACGATGTCGTCGTCCAGCCCTATGTCGCCGGCCGCAACGTGCGCGCCAGCTTCCTCGGGCTGGCACCCGAAACCGGCATCGAGGCGCTCGGCATCGCCTTTGTCGATTCAGGCGCGGATTTCCAGACCATGGCGGACAGCCTGGCGCTCTATGGTGAAACCGGCGAGGCGGCGAAGGCGGCCGGAAATTATGTCGAACCGGAACTCGTTGCGGTTGCCGATGCCCAGCCAGCCGCCGACGCCAGCATCAGGGCGATCGCCAACCAACTGATCAGCGGGCTCGGCCTGCGCGACGTGTTTTCCGTCGATCTGCGTGTCGAAGCCGACGACACCGTTCATCTGATCGAATTCGAGGTCTGCCCCGGCCTGCCCTGCTTTGATTTCCGCGCCTACTGCCGCTTGCAATGGGGGCTGAGCCTGGCCGATGCGATGGCCGAGACCGCGGCGAACAGGCTGGCCGGCAGGGAAGGTCGCGTCGCAACGGGCTGACGGCCCGGTGAAAAATCGCCGGGCTTTTGACGCGCTTCGGCTGGCTGCGCCTGCCTGACGCTTTCGGCGCGCCTTACTATCGGCGCAGCGTCCTCGACGAAAACGCGAATTGCGTCAGGACAAGAGAGGGAGCAGTTCGACGTTTCCGTGAAACGACTAAGCGCTCCAACGCCTCAGATGCCTTCGACCAGCACAATCTCGCCATCGGCGACCTTTTGGCGAATGCCGACGGCGCGCTGATATTCGGGCGAGTGATAGCAGTCATGCGCGACCGCAAGCGACTCGAATTCGATGATGACGTTGCGCCCGCGACCAGGCCCTTCGGCATTTTCATGCGCGCCGCCGCGCGCCAGGAATTTCGCGCCGAAGCGGTCGAAGGCCAGCTTCGATGCGGCGACATAATCCTTGTAGCCTTCGGCGTCGCGCACATCGACACGAGCGATCCAGTATCCCTTGGGCATGCTTTTTCTCCGGGTTTGTATCGGGGGCGTCAGGCCGAGCGCATTTCATCGAGGATGGCTTCGGCCGCTTCGCGTTTGTTCACCGCGGCGACGATCGGCCGGCCGACAACGAGGTGGCTGGAGCCGTTCCGGATCGCCTGACCCGGGGTCACCACCCGCTTCTGGTCGCCATGGTCGCTGCCCACAGGCCGGATGCCGGGCGTCACCACAGCCATGTCGGGCCCGACGATGCGGCGCACCGCTTCGGCCTCAGCGGCCGAGCAGACGATGCCGCCCATGCCGGCATGCAGCGCCTGTTCCGAGCGCCTGAGCACGAGCGTGTGCGGATCATACTCATAGCCGACGTCGATCATGTCCTGCTCGTCCATCGAGGTCAGCACGCTGACGGCGAGCAGGCAGAGGTCGCTGCCCCTGGCCGCTTCCACCGCCGCCTGCATCGCCTTTGGATAGGCATGGATGGTCAGCATGGTCATGCCCATCCTGACGATGTTCTCGACCCCCTTGGCCACCGTATGGTCGATGTCGAGCAGCTTCATGTCGAGGAAGACTTTCGTTCCGCCACTGGCCAGTTCCCTGGCGAAGTCGAGGCCGCCGGCGAAGGCCAGCTGATAGCCGATCTTGTAGAAGGAGACGATGCCGTCGAGCTCGCGCACCGCCTGCTCGGCTTCTTTCACGGTTAGCACGTCGAGGCCGACGATCAACCGGTCCTGCATCGTCGTGGCAATCACGCCTCGATCCGCGTGGCCAGCATGCGCGAGATTTCGATCAGCGTGCGGCATAAATGCTCCATCGATTTGTGCAGTCTTTCATCACGGAAATGGCCGTCCTCGCCGAAGGCGTCGCCGCCGTCGGGCACCGAGCATTCCGGTGTCACCACTTCCATCTGGCAGCGCACCAGCACGGCGCGCAGATGGTTGATACAGCGTATGCCGGCAAAATGGCCGTTGGAGGACGAGCAGAGGCCGGCGACCTTGCCGGCAAGCGGCCTGACCGATCGGCCGCCATCCCGGCGCACGCGGCTCACCCAGTCGATCGTGTTCTTGAGCAGCGGCGGGATCGAGCCGTTATATTCCGGCGTGGCGATCAGCAATCCGTCATGGGCGGTGATCAGCCGCGCAAGCTTGCGGGCGTTTTCCGGGACGCCGTTCTCCTTTTCCAGATCCTCGTCGAGGATCGGCAAGGAATAATCGGCAAGCGAAATGCGGGTGACCTCGGCGCCCTGCACCGCAAGTTCCTTCTGCGCCAGGTCGGCGGTCCTGCCGCTATAGGCGCCGCTGCGCACCGAGCCGGCGAAGACGAGGATTTTCGGGATCACTGCCATTGGCCACCCTTGTTCCGGGACTGGTACAGCCGGAGCCCGCGCAAATCAACGCGCCAGAGCCATAAAACATTTGCGATCGGCCGAGGCCTTTCCAATTCGTCATCCTAGGTCGAAGCAGGAGCGAAGCTCCGTGGCGGAGACCCCGGGATCCATTCCGCGACCTTGGCCGTGGAGTGCGGCGGAGCAGAATTCTGCACCGCGGCAGCGCACGGAAGCCACGGCGTGGATCCTCGGGTCTGCGCTGCGTCGCTATGCTCCTTGCTCCGCCCGTGGATGACGAAGTGACGGACGTTTAAGCCAATCGCAGTTATGCGATCTGCAACCAGCTCTGCGCCGAAACTAATGCGCTTCGCGCCGGTAGATCCACAGCTGCGTCGGCGGGATGTTGCGGATGATGAAGTCGAAATGCTTGACCGTGTAGTCACCACGCCCGGCCGGGATCGGCGACATCGGACCATAGGTCAGTTGCACGATCGGCCGTCCGACCGGGATGCGGTCGAGCAGGCTCTCGATATAGGCGATGCGCTGGGCGACCGGGAAGTTGAGCAGCGGCACGCCCGAAACGACGGAATCGAAGACCATCCCGCTTTTCTCGCCGAGCGTGGCGTTGAGGTTGAAGGCATCGCCCTCGATGACGTTGACGCCGGGATAGAGCCGGCGCAGGTGGCGCACGAAATCGGCGGAATATTCGACCGCGTAAAGGTTTTCGGGCCGCACCCCCTGCGCCAGGATGGCGCGGGTGATGACGCCTGTGCCGGGGCCGACCTCGAGCACCGGCAGGCCGGACCTGGGATTGACGATAGAGGCCATCTTGCGGGCGGTGATCGAGCTGGTCGGAACGATCGAGCCGACCGTCTTCGGCTTGTCGATCCAGCCCTTGAAGAATTTGAGTTCGTCGTCGAACTTTTCGGCAAGCGCCTTCCGCAGTCCGTGACTACGCGTCATGCAAGCTCTCCTCAGCGCTCCCCTTGAACCTACTTAACACCTGGTTGACGCAAGGCAAGGCGCGGCCATGCCGATGTCGTGGATAAGATAGATTTTGTCGCGCCTCAAAATGCGCGGTTTCTAGCGGCATCCTCGCGCTTCCGCCCAATGCAGAAGCCGGGCGGTGCTCAATGCTCGCCAAAGGATTCGAAGAAATCCTTCATGCGGGCGAAGAACCCGCTCGATTGAGGCGAATTGTCCTTCGATGAGAGTTGCTCGAACTCCTCCAGCAGTTCACGCTGGCGACGGGTGAGGTTCTGTGGCGTCTCGACCGCGGTCTGGATGTAGAGGTCGCCGACATTGGGCTGGCGCAGCACCGGCATGCCTTTGCCCTTGAGCCGGAACTGGCGTCCGTTCTGCGTGCCTTCCGTAACCTTCACCTTGGTCTGCGTGCCATCAAGCGTGGTGACCTCGAAGGAGCCGCCAAGGGCGGCGGTGGTCATCGAGATCGGCACCTTGCAGTACAGGTCGGCGCCGTCGCGCTGGAAGAATTCGTGCGGCTTCACCGCCAGGAAGATGTAGAGATCGCCGGACGGGCCGCCGCGCAGGCCGGCCTCGCCCTCATTGGCAAGCCGGATGCGGGTGCCGTCCTCGATGCCGGCCGGAATGTTGACCGACAGCGACCGCTCCTCGGTGACGCGGCCCTGGCCGGCGCATTTCGGGCACGGATCCTTGATGGTCTGGCCGCGGCCCTGGCACTGCGGGCAGGTCCGCTCGATCGAGAAGAAGCCTTGCGTGGCGCGTACCTTGCCGTGGCCATTACACATCGAGCAGGTGACAGGCTGGGTGCCTGGCTTGGCGCCGCTGCCCGAGCATTCCGAGCAGGAGATCGAGGCCGGCACGCGGATTTGCGCGGTCTTGCCGGAAAACGCTTCTTCCAGGGTGATTTCCATGTTGTAGCGCAGGTCGGCGCCGCGCTCGCGGCCGCCCGAAGAGCGGCGCTGACGCCCGCCCATCATGTCGCCGAAAATATCCTCGAAGATGTCGGCGAAGCCGCCGGCGCCAAAGCCATGCGCGCCACCGTTCATGCCGCCCTGCTCGAAGGCGGCGTGGCCGAACCGGTCGTAGGCCGCGCGCTTCTGCGGGTCCTTCAGCGTCTCGTAGGCTTCGTTGATTTCCTTGAACTTGTGCTCGCAGGCATGATCGCCGGGATTGCGGTCGGGATGGAACTGCATGGCGAGTTTGCGAAAAGCGCTCTTCAGCTCCTTCTCGTCGGCGCCCTTTTGCACGCCCAGCGTTTCGTAGAAATCAGCTTTCATTTTTTCCCGCAGTCCGGATGCTCAACGTCTTGATGCATGTTGTTGCGTCGTTTGCCGGCACGTTGCCTCGATTTAGGAGCGGTGCTGCCCGGATGCTAGAGCCGGCGCGATTCCGTCGGTATTTTTCTGTGATTTTTCTGCAAGGGGTTGCAAAAAAGCCCGGCTTTGCGCCGGGCTCCCTACAGCGCCGCGAGTCCTCTCGGACGCGCAAAGGACGCTGTAGCACCTTTGAATGAGCGCATGACCCATTCCAGAATCGACATCGATTTTGGGGTCATGCGCATCATCTTGCCGTCAGGCCGTTCAGGCCGACTTCTTCTTGTCGTCGTCTTCGTCGATTTCCTCGAAATCGGCATCGACCACGTCGGAATCCTTGGAGGCGTCCGCCTTGGCATCGGCTTCCGCCGCTTCCTTCTGCGAGGCCTCGTACATGGCCTGGCCAAGCTTCATCGAAGCTTCGGCAAGGGTCTGGCTCTTGGCCTCGATGTCGGCCGGGTCGTCGCCTTCGGCGGCGGTCTTCAAGGCCGCGATCGCATCGGCAATCGCCGTGCGCTCGGCCTCCGAAACCTTGTCGCCATATTCCTTCAGCGACTTCTCGGACGAGTGCACCAGCGCCTCGGCCTGGTTGCGGGCCTCGACCACGGCGCGACGCTTCTTGTCGGTCTCGGCATTGGCCTCGGCGTCCTTGACCATCTTCTCGATGTCGGCGTCCGACAGACCACCCGAAGCCTGGATGCGGATCTGGTGCTCCTTGCCGGTGCCCTTGTCCTTGGCCGAGACGTTGACGATGCCGTTGGCGTCGATGTCGAAGGTGACCTCGATCTGCGGTACCCCGCGCGGCGCCGGCGGAATGCCGACCAGGTCGAACTGGCCAAGCGCCTTGTTGTCGGCGGCCATTTCACGCTCACCCTGGAAGACACGAATGGTCACGGCCGACTGAGAATCCTCAGCGGTCGAGAACACCTGGCTCTTCTTGGTCGGGATCGTCGTGTTGCGCTCGATCAGGCGGGTGAACACGCCACCCAGCGTCTCGATGCCGAGCGACAGCGGCGTCACGTCGAGCAGCAGCACGTCCTTGACGTCGCCCTGCAGCACGCCGGCCTGGATGGCGGCACCCAGAGCGACGACCTCATCGGGGTTGACGCCCTTGTGCGGCTCCTTGCCGAAGAACTGCTTCACGATCTCCTGGATCTTGGGCATGCGCGTCATGCCGCCGACCAGGACCACCTCGTCGATCTCGCCAGCCTTGAGGCCGGCATCCTTGAGCGCCGCCTTGCAGGGGTCGATGGTGCGCTGGACGAGGTCTTCGACCAGGCTTTCGAACTTGGCGCGCGTCAGCTTCAGCGTCAGGTGCTTCGGCCCGGTCGCGTCGGCGGTGATGAAGGGCAGGTTGATTTCGGTCTGCGTCGTCGACGACAACTCGATCTTGGCCTTTTCAGCCGCTTCCTTGAGGCGCTGCAGGGCGAGCTTGTCGGCCCTCAGGTCGATGCCCTGTTCCTTCTTGAATTCGGCCGCCAGATACTCGACCAGGCGCATGTCGAAGTCTTCACCGCCGAGGAAGGTGTCGCCATTGGTCGACTTCACCTCGAACACGCCGTCGCCGATTTCGAGCACCGAAATGTCGAACGTGCCGCCGCCAAGGTCATAGACGGCAATGGTCTTGCCATCCTTCTTGTCGAGGCCGTAGGCGAGCGCTGCCGCGGTCGGCTCGTTGATGATGCGCAGCACTTCAAGGCCGGCGATCTTGCCGGCATCCTTGGTCGCCTGGCGCTGGGCGTCGTTGAAATAGGCCGGAACGGTGATGACCGCCTTCTCGACCTTCTCGCCGAGATAGGCTTCCGCCGTTTCCTTCATCTTCTGCAGGATCATGGCCGAGATCTGCGAGGGCGACTGCTTCTTGCCGCCGGCCTCGACCCAGGCATCGCCATTGTCGCCCTTGACGATCTTGTAGGGGACAAGCTTCTTGTCCTTCTCCGTCACCGGATCGTCATAGCGGCGGCCGATCAGGCGCTTGACCGCGAAGATGGTGTTCTCAGGATTGGTGACCGCCTGGCGCTTGGCCGGCTGGCCGACGAGACGTTCGCCGTCGCTCGAGATGGCGACGATCGAAGGCGTCGTGCGCGCGCCTTCCGCATTCTCGATCACTTTCGGCTCCTTGCCGTCCATGATGGCGATGCACGAGTTGGTGGTGCCGAGATCGATACCGATTACTTTTGCCATTTTTCTAGTCTCTCCGCTAAGCAGGCTTTCAGGACCCGTAAGGCGTTCCGACGAAAGCCCCTGTTCAAAAGAAATCCCGTTCGGCAACCGGTATTCCGGCGCCGGACGGCTTGGCGCGTATATAAGAACAGCCAGCATCGGGCGCAAGCATTCTGCGCAAGCCTTCCATGAACCTTTCCACTCCGGCCTGCGACTGACGTCCAGGTGCCGCATGGCGCGGCTCGGAAAGGAAGCCCAATGACCAGCAATCCAGAGGCTCCAAGGTCTCCGGGAACAACAGGAACTCGGCGCGGCCACCGCCTTCGGGACGGGGTCGACGCGCTGGGCTTTCGGCTGATTCCGTTGACCCTGCACGGGAGCAGGCGTATCGTGGAAATGAGGAAAGCAGACAATTTGATCAGGGAAGAACGTGCCGGAACGCCGCGCCTTGCCCTGGTTTGCGCGGCAACGCCGGATGTTTCTCCCGTGGCTAACGGGGGTAGCGCCATGTCTCGCGTCCGCGGCACGCTCGTGTCCTCTCTGAACAGCGGCGTGCGCGGTGCGGCGCGTGTTGGCGGCGGATTGCTGGCGCTGGCATTCACCGCCAGCCTGTGGCTTGGCGGCGCCCAGGCGCAGGACAGCCAGACCCGGATCATTTATCCCGGCTCGATGGCGGTCACCGGATTTTCCGGCACCATCATCCCCAATCTCGACTCTCCCGATTCCGAAAGCGGGGGCTTGCCGCCCGGCGTCGATCCCGTGGATGAAACCTTCATCGACACCACCCAAGCCACCTTGCGCGTGTTCGACGTCTCCCATCTTGGCGGGCCGGCTTCCGGTCAGCTCGTCTTCACGCCGCCGCCTTTCGAGGTGACAGCGGGCCAGATCGGCCAGGTGTTCGGCCTCACCTACGACGACGGTATGCGCGATGGCGTTCCGTCGGGCATTCCCAACCTCTACGCCGCCGCCACCTCGCTGCAAGGCGTCGCGATCGTCACGCCGGACGCCGACAAGGACGGCAGGCCGGAGCGGCAGCGCCGCGGCAAGGCCGGCGCCACTTTCATGGACGGCCAGTTCGGCACCGAAAACGGTGGCGGACCGGGCACCATCTGGAAGATCGACGGCATCACCGGCCAGGTCTCCAAATTCGCCGAGATCGACACCAACAGCGGTCCCGGTATCGGCAACCTCACCTTCGATCCCAATCACCGTCAGTTCTTCGCTTCGGACCTCGATACCGGCCTGATCCATCGCATCGACGCCAATGGCAAGCTGATCGACACGTTCGACCATGGCGTCGCCGGTCGCCCGGCGCATGGTCTGGCTCCGGTCGCCGACGATGGCGCGGTGATGGACATACAGGGCGCGGCCTTTGACACCGAAGACCCCGAGACCTGGGGCTACACACAGGACGGGCGCCGCGTCTGGGCCGTCTCCTATCATGGCGGCCGGCTCTACTATTCGGTCGGCGAAAAGGCCGAGATCTGGTCGGTGGGCATTGCCCGCGACGGCACCTTCGCCGACGACCCGCGCTGGGAACTGACGGTCAAGGCCGACAAGGACTATGCCGTCACCGACATCGCCTTCGACAACAGCGGCTTCATGTATCTCGCTCAGCGCGGCCCGGTCGAAAACCGTTATGATTACAGCCGCTTCGCCGATTCCGGCAAGGGCGAGGCGATCCGCTACTGGCGCGAAAATCCCGACGATCCGGCGACGGAATCGGCCTGGGTACACGTGCCGCAGGAATATGCCGTCGGCTTCCCGCAGGCCAATCGGCAATCGGCTGGCGGGCTCGACCTGCAGTATGGCTATGACGCCGACGGCAATCTCGACACCTCGGTCTGCACGCAGACGCTGGTCAACACCGGCGACAGATTGCGTGACAATCCAGCACTCGCCGGGCAACTCGCCGCCGGCGGGCCGCTTCCTGTGCATGGCGTGCAGATCACGCCCAAGGACCTGGTCAAGCCGGCGAATGTGCCGCCCTTCGGCTCCTGGTTCGTCGACTTCGACGGCTATTTCGAGGATCCCGAAATGGAAGGCCATGTCGGCGACGTCGCCATCTGGCATCCCTGCGAGGGCCGCGCCGGCTATTATGAAGAAATCCCGGGCGGCTATCTGCCCCCCTTCTACCCGCCGGACTTCCCACCGCCCGGCAATCTGCCTCCCTGTCTCGATGTCGACGATGTGCAGTATTTCTGCACGCCTTCAGGCCTTGAGGCCGATCTCTATCTCCATGACCACGCCGGCTTCGGCGGCGATTCGATCAAGGTCCAATCCAGGACGCCAGGCGTCGGGGTGACCACACCCATATCGCATGCGCCAGGCAGGCCGTACACGATCGACATCACCGGCCACAGTCCGGGCGACAGGGTCGATGTCGGGCTGTGTTTCTACAGGAAGTCCGACAAGGACAAGGGTGGCTACTACCCTTGCTGCAAGATGACCTTGCCGCTGCGCACGCCAGCCATCAGCTGCGAACGTTGAGGAGGGAAAGATGACCATTCTTGCTCCTTCCCCGCTCGCGGCGAATCCTCAAAACACTGTCATGGAGACGATCATGAAACCCCTGTCATATGCCAGGCGCGGTGCGCGCTGGCTGATGGCGGCCGGTATCGCGGTCGCTCTCGCGCCCGCACTGCCGGCTGTCGCCGCCCAGGGCGTCCAGGCCGCCAGCCCGGATGTCCAGCCGCTGCAGTTCGACAACCCGCGCATCATCAATCCTGAACCCGGACGCGTGGTGCCCTTCTTCACCAAGACGGGCGGTCAACGCAGCTGCGACTACGTCTTCTACACCTTGACCTTCGGTCTGCGCGGCGATCCCCAGAGCTTTGCCAACCCGCGCCTCGCGGCCGCGTTGAAGGCGGCAAAACTCGAATTCAAGGACCAGCTTCCGCATGGCCTCTCGATCGTCGACGTGCAGGTCGCCGGCGATGGCACGGACGCCTCCGGCGGGCCCTTGCCGGGTGCCGTCATCAGCAATTCGGCCGGTCCCAACGATACGGCAACGGTTTCCGATTTCCGGATTTCGGCTTCCGATCTCGATGGCTCGGGCGCGCTGAACGAACGCGTCATCACCTTCAGGATCACGGCCAAGATCGACCATGCGGCGTTCCCCGCGCCAACCGTGGTCGACAATCAGGGCCTGATCAAGGTCACGAACGGAACCGGCCCGGGCACCACCATCCCGTCGCAGGATCCGGGAAAGCCGGATGACGGCAACCTACTGACCGGCGAAAAGACCTCTGTCCGCATCGACGTCACCAAATGCGAACCGCCGCCTCCACCCCCGACCGATCATGAATGCTTCAAGGTCGAGCGCGGCACGGTCGACTGCGTGCCCGGCGGCGGCGCCTTCATCTACCACATGCCGGTCGGCTCCGAGATGGGCGGCAAGTGGATACAGCTTTCGACGACGACGCCAGGCATCGCCATCATCCCCGACACCCAGCAGGTGCCGGCGGGCGGCGGCGTGCTTAACTGGAAGATCGTCGGCGCCTTACCCGGCGAGACCATCCACATCATCGTCACCGGCATCAACACCTATGCCGGGCCGAAGGAGGGCTGGGGGCTCTGCTGCACGCAAACGATCGACATCGTCATTCCGCCCGATCTCAAATGCCCGCCACGGGACAAGGAGCCGGACCTCAAGGTGGAAAAACATGCCGATGTTCCGCGCTGCACGATGGCCGGCGGCTGCGATTTCACCATCCGGGTCACCAATGTCGGCACCGCGCCCTATAACGGCAAGATCGTGCTCGACGAGGTGACGCTGCCGGCCGGCTCGACGCTGAGTTCAGGGCCCAATCCGCCCTGGGTCTGCGTGCCCGGCGCCACTCCGATGACGTGCACCTATCCGGTGACCACGCTCAATCCGGGCGCTTTTGTCGACCTCACGCTCGGCTTCAAGCCGGCCGCGGGCTGGCAAGGCAGCGTCCTGCGCAACTGCGCGGCCTACAACTACGCGGCCAGCGGCAAGCCGCTGTTCGGCAGCCAGGCCAACGACCGCGGCTGCGCTTCTATCCCGATCTGCCGCCGTGGCGATCGTGACCGCGATTGCCAGCCGCCGGTCGAGAAGAAGGTCGACCTGATCCTGAAGAAGCGTGCCCGCTCCGAAATCTGCACCGCCGATGGCGTCTGCAGCTTCGTCATCGACATCATCAACAATGGCTCCGCTACCTATAACGGGCCGCTGACGGTGATCGACAATTACCCCGACGGCGCGCCTACATCCTCGACCTTCGGCCCGAGCCCGCCCTGGACTTGCGGTCCGAATGGTCCTGGCCAGTTCCGCTGCGACAATCCCGGCATCTCGCTGCCTCCAGGCGCCTCGACGCCGATCGTCGTCAAGGCGGTGGTGCCGGCCAGCTACCGGTCGGACATGGTCGAGAACTGCGCCGAAGTTAAGCCTATCCCCGGCGAGGCCGATCTCACCAACAACAAGGCTTGCGCCAAGGAACGCACCCGCCATCCCAACGCTGGCCAGCCTGGCCTGCGCATCACCAAGGTGTGCAGCGGCTCGTTGGCCGGCGCAGCAGTCGTCTCCTGCCGCATCACCGTCACCAATGCCGGCACGGCTGCCCCCACCGGTCCGGTGCGGGTCAACGACGCCGCTACATTGGTATCCGGCGGAGCGCCGGTCCAAATCCAGACCGTCACATCAGACGGCGCGGAATGGGCGTGCGGTCCGGTGCCGGCCAACACGCTGTCGTGCCAGCTTCCCGGTGCCGTCATGACGCCCGGAACCTCCAGGCACTTCGACGTGACGGTTTCGGCCAATGGCGAATTCGAGAACTGCGCGCGCGGCTCCTACGGTCCGGCGCAGGGCGACGACGTCGTCTATCCGATCGGCCAGGCCTGCGCCAAGGGCGGCGGCGCTTCGACCATCCGTGTCGAAAAGACCGGCGACCGCGAGTGCCGGCCCGGCCAGCCCTGCTCGTTCGACATCACCATATCGAACGATGGGACGAGCCCCTTCTCGGGTCCGGTCCGCATCGGCGATGCGATCGGCGTGGAAGGGCTTGGCCGGCTGGAAGGCGTTGCGATCACTTCGATCGACCCGCCCTTCGGCTGCTCGCCCGAACCGGCAACCTTGCCCGCGTCCTGCATAACGAACCTGACGCTCGGCGCCGGCGAAAGCCAGTCGCATCATGTCACCGTGATCATTCCCGATGATGGGCGTCTGGCCACTCTGCAGGGTAACGTCAACGGCCAGAACTGCGTCGGCGTTCTCTCCCCCGACACACGGGTGCAGGGCGGCGGTGACGTGCTGTCCGGCGACCAGGCCAACCTGCAAGGCGATCGCGGCAAAGCCTATGCGTGCCACCCCTTCACCATCGCCCATGAGGTGAAGAACCAGTGCTCGCCAGGCTTTGTCATGAACAATGCCGGCAGGTGCGTCTGCCCCGAAGGCACCACCTTCCGCAACGGCCAGTGCGCCGGCGGCGGCACCAAGCTCCTGCCGCTTCCCGTGCCTCCGCCGCCACGCTGCGTGCTGCTCGAAGGCCAGATCCGCACCGGGGACGGACGCTGCGTCTGTCCGCGCGGCACGGAGCTGGAGAATGCCGTCTGCGTCAAGACAAGCAGGCCGGACTGCACGATACCCGGTTCCGTGCCGGCCTCGGACGGCAATGGCTGCTCCTGCCCCGATGGCACGCATCTCGACAGGAAGGCAAATGCCTGCGTCCGCGACAGGCCGAGGCCTGAGCAATGCACCATCCGTGGCCAGATCCACGACGCCGATGGCGATTGCATCTGTCCGCAAGGAACCGAGGTGCGTAGCGGCGCCTGCCGTCCGGTTCGGCCGAAGCCGCAGCAGTGCCGCATCCCCGGCCAGACACGCAATGCCGATGGCGATTGTGTTTGTCCGCAAGGGACCGAGCTGCGCAACGGAGCCTGCCGCCCCGTTCGGCCGGAGCCCGACCAGTGCACGATCCGTGGTCAGGTCCACGACGCCGACGGCAATTGCGTCTGCCCGCGGGGTACCGAGGTGCAAGGCAATGCCTGCCGGCGCAAGCAGCCGCAACTGGAGCAGTGCGATATACGCGGCCAGGTCCACAACAAGCGCGGCGAGTGTGTCTGCCCGCGCGGGAGCGAGGTGATCAATGGCGCATGCCGCAGGCAGCAGGTGGAATGCGCCCCGGGCTCGCAGATGATCAATGGCCAGTGCCAGCCGATCATCAGGCGGCGTTGCCCGGAAGGCACTATCGGGCGGTATCCGAACTGCCGGCCCATACGTGAGCAGGCTCCCCTGGAGCTCAACCCGGGCCTCCTGCTGCAGCAGGTCCTGCCGAGGCGCGGCCTGCAGACCGACCAGCAACAGGATCCTGCTCCAAACAGGATCCTGAAACTCCAGCAGCAGTAACCGCTGCGCGGCACAGACCAGAAACCCGCCCGAGCAATCTGGCGGGTTTCTTTCGTTATGACCCATGGGGGCGAAAAATGGCTGGAAGACCGCCCTTTGGCCTGTGGCCTGCTGTGCTTGCGCCCTCGACAAGTCACCTGGAGCGCTTTAGGCAGTCGTTTCGGAGCGACCGGATGAAAAGGGCGCCCGGAAAGGCCGCGAGATGAGCAAAAAAACCCTGATCGCACCCTCGGTGCTGGCATCGGATTTCTCCAAGCTCGGTGACGAGGTCGAGGCCGTGGCGGCGGCCGGCGCCGACTGGATCCATCTCGATGTCATGGACGGCCATTTTGTCCCCAACATCACCTTCGGCCCGCCGGTGATCAAGGCGATCCGCAACCGCACCAAGGCCTTCTTCGACTGCCACCTGATGATCGCACCGGCCGATCCCTATCTCGCCGCCTTCGCCGAGGCCGGCTGTGACGGCATGACGGTGCATGCCGAGGCCGGGCCGCATCTCGACCGCTCGTTGCAGACCATCAGGAACCTCGGCAAGAAGGCCGGTGTGTCGCTCAATCCGGCAACGCCGGAAAGTGCTGTCGAATATGTACTCGACCGGCTCGACCTGATCCTGATCATGACTGTCAATCCGGGCTTCGGCGGCCAGGCCTTCATCCCAGGGATCGTCGAGAAGGTGAGACGGGTCAAGGCGCTGATCGGCGATCGACCGATCCGCATCGAGATCGACGGCGGCGTTTCGCCGGAAACGGCTCCCTTGGTCACCGCCGCCGGCGCCGACGTGCTGGTCGCCGGCGCCGCCGTCTTCAAGGGCGGCAGCGTCGAAGCCTATCGCGCCAATATCGAGGCGATCAGGACAGCGGCCGACAAAGCCGCCGGCTGACACGTCACGGGTTGCGCCGTTTCCATTCCGGCAGGCCGGCGAAGGCAATTCCAGGAAAAATGCATGGCGGTTTTCCGTCCGGAATTGCGCGGCAACAAGGCTTCGAACGGGTTGACGCGTTCCGTCAGACGCGGAACCGGCGCCAAGGGCTCGCGCGCGGGGCACGATGGGTCGAGGGCCTGCTGCCGAATCACTGGGCCGGACGGGAGGCCGGATTCGGCTACATTGTCGATGTCCTTTGCGCGCGGCAGAAAAGATGATCGCATGGGCACACAAGCAACAGATGATTCCGCATGCATACTGGTTGCAGAGCCGCACAAATTCGCGTGATCAGCGGCGGTCGGGGGCATATTTCTTCGTTCTTAAGTACAATGGCGCCATCCTCTGCTTGAGCGCCCAGAGGCCGGCGCTATGTGGTACATGTACGGAAGGGGAAATGTTTTTCGGACTCGAATTGCCCAAGACAAGAGTTGGGGGACAGGGAGTCGCTTTTGACATACGGCGCTGCCAATCTGCACGACGACAGCACAGGATCCAAGAGCACGCTTGCCAGCACGGTCTATCATCAACTTCGTGACGATCTTCTCGCCGGCAACCTGGAAACCGAAAGCAAGCTACGGGTCGAGTGGGTTGTTTCCAAATATGGTGCCGGTGCCTCTCCGGTCCGTGAGGCCCTAAATCGCCTTGCCTCCGAAGGGCTGCTCGGCCGCCATGACCAGCGCGGTTTCTTCATCATGCCGATCAGCGCGGCGGAGCTCGAGGAGCTGACGCGCACCCGCTGCTGGCTCGAGGAACGCGCGCTTCGTGAATCCATTGCCCATCGCACCGCCGAATGGGAAGAGCAGCTGGTGCTGGCGCTGCATCGCCTGGGGCGGGCGTCGCGTCTTTCGCCGCAAAATCTCTCCTCGCTCGATCCGGATTGGGAGAAGTTGCACCGAACCTTCCATCGGGTGCTGATCTCGGCCTGCCGGTCGCACTGGCTGGTGAGCTTCTGCGATCAGCTTTCCGATCACGCCTACCGCTATCGGCAAATGGCCAATGGTGGCGAGGGCGTTCAGCGCGACGACTTCGCCGAACACCGGCTGATCGCCGAATGCGCACTGGACGGCAATGCCGACGGTGCCGTTCAGGCCCTGATCGATCACTACCAGCTGACCACGGCCCTGTGCATGGAACGCTTCAAGCAAGCCGGGGATTCAAAGGCCGCCACCCCGACCCAAAGCACCCGACGGTAGCGGCCGGGTTCTTTCGGCGTCTCACTGCTCACCGCCCGCGACCTTTGCCGCGATCCAGTTTGCTGGACCCGCGTTTGCGGTCTTGACGGCATGGCCGGGAAACGCGAACTCTTTGCCGCCGGCGCATGCTTTCCCATGGGGATGCCAGGCGCCATTGCCCTCGCTGCAGGAAGACTTCATGAGCAATCATCTGTTCGATGCGTTCCGGTCCCGGATGCCGGCGCCCGATCGTTTGTTGATGGAAACCGACGATGGGCGATCGCTGACCTATGGCGACATGCTGGCGCGGTCGGCACAGCTCGCGCATGCGCTCCTGCAACTGGATGTCGAGCCCGGCGACCACGTCGCCGTGCAGGTCGAGAAGAGCCCGGAGGCGGTGCTGCTTTATCTCGCCTGTGTGCGCGCCGGAGCGGTCTTCCTGCCGCTCAACACTGCCTACACGCTGACCGAGCTCGGCTATTTCTTCGAGGATGCCGCGCCGCGGGTCATTGTCTGCGATCCGGCGAAATCGGCTGACATAGCGCGCATGGTTGAGCCATCCGGTGCCGTCGTCGTCACGCTCGACCGCAACGGCCAGGGATCGCTGACGGACCAGGCATCGCGGCAATCGACCGATTTCCATGACGTCGAGCGCGGCAAGGACGATCTCGCGGCGATCCTCTACACATCCGGAACGACCGGCCGTTCGAAAGGCGCCATGCTCAGCCACGGGAATCTCGCCTCGAACGCACGGGTGCTGGTCGAGCAATGGCGGTTCACATCAGGCGATGTGCTGATCCACGCGCTGCCGATCTTCCATACCCACGGCCTGTTCGTCGCCACCAACGTCATCCTGATGGCCGGCGCCTCGATGCTGTTCGAACAGAAATTCGATCCGGCCCGCATCGTCTCGCTGCTGCCGCGCGCCACGGCGCTGATGGGCGTGCCGACCTTCTACACCAGGCTGCTGCAGCAGGACCGGCTGGACCGCCAGGCAGCGAAGAATATCCGCCTGTTCGTGTCCGGCTCGGCGCCGTTGCTGGCCGAGACGCACAGGGCCTGGCGCGAGCGCACCGGCCACGCCATCCTCGAGCGTTACGGCATGACCGAGACCAACATGAACACCTCCAACCCTTACGACGGCGAACGGCGCGCCGGCACGGTCGGCTTCCCCTTGCCTGGCATCGCGCTTCGTATAGCCGATCCCGACACCGCCAGGCCGCTTGCCCAGGGCGAGGTCGGCATGATCGAGGTGAAGGGTCCGAACGTGTTTTCCGGCTACTGGCGCATGCCGGAAAAGACCAAGGCGGAATTCCGCGCCGACGGTTTCTTCATCACCGGCGATCTCGGCATGGTCGATGCCGACGGCTATGTCCACATTGTCGGCCGCGGCAAGGACCTGATCATTTCAGGCGGCTACAACATCTACCCGAAGGAACTTGAGAGCGAGATCGACGCGCTCGACGGGGTCGCGGAAAGCGCGGTCATCGGCGTTGCCCATCCCGACTTCGGCGAAGCTGTCACCGCGGTCGTGGTCCGGACGCCGGGGTCGCGGATCACCGGGGCCGAAATCCTTGGCGCCATCGCCGGGCGCCTGGCAAAATACAAGCACCCGAAGCGGGTGATCTTCGTCGACGAATTGCCGCGCAATACGATGGGCAAGGTACAAAAGAATCTTTTACGCGACGCCTATAGGGATCTCTACGCATGCTAGGGAGTGGTTGACGCAATTCTGGACGAAACCCGCCTCACACTTTCCTGGAATTGCTCTCCGACGGCGCCACCTACTTCTGTGGCTTGTGGTTCCGAGCACCGGAACCCCACAAGGCACGCTGGAACAGGCTGCGTTTGCGATTGCGCGGCGCAAGGTCGATGTCGCTGACCAGTTTTGCGCCGTCCTTTCGCCGTTCCAGGGTGATCTTGCGGGTGTGGAAGGCTTCGAGCTCGGCGCGGTGCGCCACGCTGATGATGGTGACATCGGGCAATTCGTGGATCACCGTCTTCATCATCTGGTCCTGGCTCTTTTCGTCCAGCGCCGAGGTCGCCTCGTCCAGCACGACGATATCGGGCCTGTGCAGCAAGAGGCGCGCGAAGGCGACCCGCTGCCTTTCACCGCCAGACAGGGTCTGGTCCCATGGGGCTTCTTCTTCGAGCCGTTCGGCAAGGTAGCCCAGGCCAACCTTGTCGAGGGCGGCCTTGATCTGCTTTGCCGCCCAGTTGTCGGCGGCGGCGGGATAGGCGACCGCGCGGCGCAGCGTACCGGTCGGGATGTAGGGGCGCTGCGGCAGCATGAACAGCCGCCGGTCGGGGTGGAAATTGACGCTGCCGCTGCCCCATGGCCACAGGCCGGCGATCGCCCGCACCAGCGTCGACTTGCCCGAGCCGGATTCGCCGGACACCAGCACCCGCTCGCCCGGTTCGACCACCACTTCGGTTTCTTTGACCACCGAGGTGCCATCGTCGAGCGTCACGCAGAGATTGTCGAGGCTGAGCATCGCATCGCCCTTGGTGTTGCCGTGCTTGATGCGCCCCAATTTATCGTTCTGCTCGGCGCGCTCGAGCCCGTCGAGCGACATCATCAGCGAGGCGATGCGGTGGGCCGAGGCATTCCAGTCGGCAAGTCGCGGGTAGTTGTCGACCAGCCATCCAAAGGCGCCCTGCACGATGGCGAAGGCGGAAGCCGCCTGCATCACCTGCCCGAGCGACATTGAGCCTTCGAGGAATTTTGGCGCGCACAGCAGCACCGGCACGACAGGGGCGAACAGGCTCGAGCCCTGCGAGACCAGTGCGGTGCGCATATGCTGGCCGGTCAGCCGCGCCCATCGCTTCAGCACGCCGGCGAAAGTCTTGTCTATGCCGCTGTTCTCCTCTTCCTCGCCTCCCAGCAAGGCGATGCTCTCGCCGTTCTCGCGCACACGCGTCAGCACATAGCGGAATTCGGCTTCGGCCTGGTTCTTGTCCTCCGAAAGCCGCACGAAATTGCGGCCGATGATGAACATCGAGGTGGAGGTGATCGCTGCGTAAACCACGGCGGTGATGACGAGGAAGCCGGGCACGGTGATGGTCGAGCCGCCGAGCGGAAAACTCAGCGCCCCGCCGATCCTCCACAGCACCACGATGAAGGTCGAGGCTGACAGGAAGGCGGAAGTGACCCCGGCGACGAAATCGACGGGCGACTCGGTTGCGACGCGCAGATCCTCCGACAGGCGGGCCTCGGGGTTCTGGTGGTCGCCCTTGACGAGGTTGAGCTGGTAGTAGCGGCCGTGATCCAGCCAGCGCGCGATGACCGAGGTGGTCAGCCAGGAGCGCCAGCGGCGCTGCATCGTCATGCGCAGGTAGACCTGCGCGACGACAAGGCCGATGCTGCCGGCCACGAGCGGCAGGAAAATGGCGCTGAGAAAGTACACCGTACGGGCCTGGCGCTGCTCGATGGCGTCGAAGATGGCGCGGTTCCAGACATTGATCCCGTATTGGAAGCCGACATTGGTGCCGATCAGGACCAGCAGCCCGATCGTCAGCGGCCAGGCGAGCCTGTCGCCATGCCGTCCCCAATAGCCGCGCCCGCTGATCCAGAAACGCCTTAGCAGGTATTTCTTGCGCGCCTGAGCCGCCTCCTCGGGCGTCAGTTCCGGATCGGGTTCGACGGCATCCGGCGGTGGGGGCGCGGCGACGCCGACAACCTCGGACGCCGCTTCGGCGGTAGGCACCTTCTTGTCACGTGGCTCTTTTTCGCGCGGCTTCTCTTCGCGCGTCTTGTCGTCACGCGGCTTTTGGCGTCGTGGCTTTCCCCGACCCGGCTTCAAGGCGCCGCGCGGTTTGATGCCATCGGCCGGTTCGGATTTGGGTCTCGCCTCGGACATACGCCCGACAACGACCTCGAAATCAAAAGGTTTCATGCCGTTTGTTCGAGATGACAAATCCCGACACCGCCTGTCATTCCCGGTACAGCAGCCCGGCGACATGGTCGGCGATCGCCAGGCTTGCCGTCAGGCCGGGGCTCTCTATGCCGAACAGATTGACGAGCCGGCCCGCGCGATGATCGGACGGTCCCTGCATCACGAAGTCGGCGGCGGGTTGACCGGGGCCCGACAGCTTCGGCCTGATGCCGGCATAGGCCGGCTGCAGCGCACCATCGCCAAGGGCGGGCCAATAGCGCCGGATGGCCTCGTAGAAGACGGCGCTTCGGCCTGGATCGACCGTGTAATCCACATGGTCGATCCACTCGACGTCGGGTCCGAAGCGCGCACTGCCGCCGAGATCGAGGGTCAGATGGACGCCAAGGCCACCTTCGACCGGAACCGGATAGATCAGCCGCGAAAAGGGCGACCGGCCCGGAAGGGCGAAATAATTCCCGCGCGCCAGCCACTGCCGGGGGATGAGATCCCTCGGAAAACCGTCGATCCGGCCGGCCACGGCCTGCGCATCGAGGCCCGCGGCATTGATGAAGGCATCGGCCTTCAAGGCGAAGGTCTCGCCATTGGCATCGCGCGTGTCGATCCGGATCCCATCGGTTTCGATCGTGGCTCCGGCGACAGCGGTCAGGAAGGCGAAGGATGCGCCGGCCGCTTCGGCGTCGCCGCGCAGCGACAGCATCAGCGCGTGGCTGTCGACAATGCCTGTCGATGGCGACAGCAGCGCGCCGGCGCATGTCAGCGCCGGCTCCAGGCTTTCGGCCTCGTCGCGCGTCAAAAACTCGAGATCGTCCACCCCGCAGCGCCGCGCATTGTCCTGGATCGCCCGCAACCCTTCCGTCTGGCTAGGCTCGTTGGCGACGATCAGCTTGCCGGGGCGGGCATGGGCGATGTTGTGCTCGGCGCAGTAGGCGTAGAGCCGCCGGCGTCCTTCGACGCAGAGTCGGGCCTTCAGGCTTCCCGGCGCATAATAAAGCCCGGCATGAATGACTTCGGAATTGCGCGAACTGGTCACGGTGCCGATCGCATCGGCCTGCTCGACCACCACCACCTCGCGGCCCGACAAGGCGAGCGCCCTGGCGATGGCAAGCCCGACCACGCCTGCTCCGGCGACGACACAATCGATTGTCTGCATGGCCTCGCCTTCAGCGGGAAGCGCCGGCCTCGAACACCTTGTCGCCGCCGATCCAGACGCTTCCTATGTTAAGATCGTCCGACAGAGCAACGATATCCGCCGCCGTGCCGTTGGCAAGGCGGCCAAGCCGATGCGACTGGCCGATCGCCTGCGCCGGGTAGAGCGACGCCATGCGCAAGGCTTGCGCGAGCTCGACGCCGACGACGCCGTGCATGAACCGCACGGCCGAGATCATGTCGAGATCCGCGCCCGCCAGCGTCCCGTCGGCGAGCCGCAGGCTGCCGTCCTTGCGGTAGATGGTCCGGCCATTGAGCGTGAACGAGGTCATATCAGTGCCGATCGTCGCCATCGCGTCGGTGACCAGCACGATTCTGCCCGGCCCCTGCTTGGCATCGAGCGCGATCCTGATGGTCGCGGGATGGACATGGATGCCGTCGGCGATCAGCCCGGCGGACAATGTGTCGATGTCGATGGCCGCGCCCGCCAGGCCGGGCTCGCGGTTGCCGATCTGGCTCATCGCGTTGAACAGATGGGTGACCACGCTGGCGCCGGCTTCGGCAAAGGCTTTCGCGGTGGCATAACCGGTGTCGGAATGGCCGAGGCTGACGATGACGCCTGCCCCGGCCAATGCCGTGACGCGGGCCGGGTCGACGGATTCCGGCGCGACCGTGGTGAGCAGCACCGGCAGCTTCTGCCGCGCCGCGATCAGTATTGCCTGATCGGCGTCGGTCATCGGCCGGATCAGCGCCGGATCATGCGCGCCCTTGCGGGCGATCGACAGATGCGGCCCTTCGAGATGCAACCCGAGGAAGCCCGGCACTTTTTGTCGCGCGGCTGCTTCGCCGGCGGCAATCGCGGCGGCGGTGATTGCTGGCGTGTCGGTGATCAGGGTCGGCAGCAGCGCTGTCGTGCCGAACGGCGCGTGCGCCCGGCAGATGGTTTCGATCGAGGCCACATCGGGGTGGTCGTTGAGCATGACGCCACCGCCGCCATTGACCTGGATGTCGACAAAGCCCGGCACCAGCATGCCGCCGCCAGCGTCGATGGTGCGGATATCGGCGGACAGGGCGCCTTGGCGCAGGATGGATTCGACAAGACCGTCGCGCACGACAAGCGCCGCGTCTTCGTGCCAGTCGTCGCCATCGAAAATGCGGGCGCCGGTCAGGGCAAAACGGTCGCTCATACGGTCTCCGTCACCTTGCGAAGGTTGCGCGGCGTGTCCGGATCGAGGCCGCGATGACGGGCGAAAGCCTCGACGAACACGTAGAAGGAGACGATCAGCGTCAGCGGATCGGTCAGCGGGTGACCGGTTGCGACATGCGGCAGGCCCGTGGCGCGCTTGGCAAGCGCGGAGGTGACGAACACCGGCGCGCCCTTGGCCGCCAGGCCATCGGCGGCTTCGGCGATGGACGGCTCGGACGCATCGCGCGCGGCAAGCGCCAGCACCGGAAAGTCGGGACCGATCAGCGCCAGCGGGCCATGCATGACTTCGGCCGCGCTATAGGCCTCGGCGTGCATGCCGCAGGTCTCCTTGAATTTCAGCGCCGCCTCGTTGGCCATTGCCGCGGACGGGCCGCGGCCGAGGATGAACAGCGATTTCTGCTTCTCGATCGTTTCCGCAAGCACCGTCATCCAGTCGCAGGCGATCGCTTCGCGGAAATGGTCTGGCAAGCGGGCAAGCGCCTTGAGAAGCGCTTCGTCGCCGGTGGAATACGCCATCAGACCAAGACCGGCGACGGCGGAATTGACGAAGGTCTTGGTTGCCGCGACGCTGCGCTCGGGCCCCGCCAGTATGTCGATCGCATAGTCCGAGGCGCGCGCCAGCGGCGACTCGGCGGTGTTGGTGACGGCAATGGTCAGCGCGCCGCCGGCCCGCGCGGTTTCGGCCATGGCGACGATATCGGGGCTCTTGCCCGACTGCGAGATCGCCAGGCATGCGGAGCCGCCGAGACGCAGCTTGCGGCCATAGATCGAAGCGATCGAGGGGCCGACCGAGGCGACGGCAAGGCCCGCGGTCAGTTCGACGGCATATTTCATGAAAGTGGCGGCATGGTCGGACGAACCGCGCGCCACGGTGACGACGAACTGCGGGTCGCGTTCCCTGATCCCGCGCCCAGCTTCGGCGAGCACCGCGCCGGAGCCATCGAGCAGGCGGGCGACGGCTTGCGGGATCTCCTCGATTTCGCGCTGCATATGTGTGGGTTTGGAAATCATGGTCGGCCCTCTTCGCTCGGCCCTGTCAGCCGCAGTTCGGCGACGAAATCATAGGCGTCGCCCCGGTAGATGGAGCGGGTGAATTCGATGACCTTGCCGCTCGCCAGATAGGAAATACGCTCAATATGCAGGCCGGCAATACCGGGCGGCACTTCCAGCAGCCGCGCGTCGCCGTCGCCAAGGTTGGCGGCCGAGATGCGCTGCACCGCCCGCACCGGCCGGTTGCCGGTCAATTCCAGTGCCGCATAGAGCGAGGAGCCTATCCCCGCCGGGTCGGGCAGCACGCTGGCCGACAGCGAGGCGCGTTCGATCGCCAGCGGCGTGTCGTTGGCGATGCGCAGGCGCGCCACGCGCGCCACCAATTCGCTCGACGACAGGCCGAGCACCATCATCTCGTCGGGCGAGGGCGCGTAAAGGCCACGGTCGAGCCATGCCGAACGCACGGCCATGCCGCGCCGCGCCATGTCTTCGGTAAAGGAGGTCAGCCGCGACAGCGACTGCTCGACGCGCTCCATGCGCGGCGCCACGAAAGTGCCGGAACCGTGGCGCTGGACCAGGATGCCGCCCTTGACCAGGTCCTGCACCGCTTTGCGCACGGTGACGCGGGAAATGTCTGCCTTGGTGGCGATATCGCGCTCCGAAGGCAGCGCGTCGCCCGGCCCGATCAGGCCGCGGTTGACGGCGTCCTCGATGCTTTTCCTGAGCTGCAGGTAGAGCGGCGCGCCGCTTTGCGACGATTGTTTCAGCGCGGCGAAGATCTGGTCCGCGGCGTCGTTCATCGAGCCGCCTCCGCGTGTCCCGCGAAAAGCCGGGCCGCCATCTGCACCGCACCGCCCAGCGCGTCATCGAGCGGCTCTCTCAGCAGCGCCTTGTAGCGCGCCGACAGGCGCGGCGCGTAGAGCGGCGCCAGCCCGCCAAGCAGGCAGAGCGGCGCGTCGTCCGAAAGGCCGAGCGCGCCGAGCGAAGCCTCGACATCGCCGACCGCCTTGTCGACGATCCAGTTGGCGACGGCGTCGCCTTTCTCGGCGTGCTCGAACACCTTGGGCGCGAAGCCGCCGAAATCGCCCGGCTTGGCATTGGTTGTGAATTCGACGACGTCTTCGGGATTGTCGCGGAAGATGGCCATCATGGCGTCGGTCAGCGGCGAACGCGCGCGCACCCCGTCATGGGCCAGCAGCGTCTGTTCCAGGAGGTCGCGGCCGATGCGGGCGCCGCTGCCCTGGTCGCCGACCTGGAAGCCCCAGCCGCCGACGGCGCGCGATCTGCCGTTCCTGCGCGCCATGTAGGCGGTGCCGGTGCCGAGGATCGCCATCGCGCCGTCGCCAGAACCGACAGCGCCTTCCAGCGCGATCTCCGCGTCGGTCTCGACGCGGTTGGTGCTGAACGGCAGGATCGCTTCGAGCTGTTGCCGGTAGGTGCCGACATTGGCGCCGGCAAGACCGAGAATGGCTGGCGTCTGAGGGATCAGGTCCGGATTCTGGCCGGCGGCGATGAATGCCTGCCGCGCGGCCTCGACGATGTTCGAACGGGCGCCGGTGAGGTCGGTGCGGATGTTGGCGGCGCCGCTTTTGGCGCGGCCGACGACGGTGCCGTCCGCCGTTGCAAGGGCGGCCCTGCAGCTGGTGCCGCCGCCATCGATACCGAGCACGAAATTCACGCGATTTCTCCTCCGGGCGGATAATACCAATAAAATACCAATAGCCAAGGATTAATTTCCGTTTCAAAAAGATTAAGGCGTATCTCGTTGAAAAACCCACGTATTTCGCCGGCTCATCGAATTCCTGGCCGCGAAGCCACTAATGCATGTGGACAAGTGGTATTTTTTTGGTATTGTTTCTCCCATTGGAGGAGCAGGGATGGCCGAAACGCGCACCGAGGCGCTGCACAGGAATGCCGAGGGACTGGATATCCAGGCCCCCGAAGCCATCCTTGTTTCGCTGGCGGATGCGCAGGTCGAAGCCGCGAAGGCCGTCCGCAACGCCATTCCCGCCATCGCCAAGGCGGCCGAGATCATCGCTGGCCGGTTGAGCGGCGGCGGCAAGCTCGCTTATGCCGCGGCCGGCAGTTCGGGCCTGATGGCGCTGGCCGACGCACTGGAACTGCCCGGCACCTTCGGCATTCAGCGCGACCGCATCGCCATCCTGGTGGCCGGCGGCGAAGAGGCTTTCAGGACGCTGGCCGGCGGGCCCGAGGATGATACCGAGGAGGCCGCGACGGCCGTCGCCAATGCCGGCATCGGCACGGGTGACTGCCTGATCGCCCTTTCCGCCAGCGGCGCGACGCCCTACGCGGTGCGGGCCATCGAGGAAGCCGCCCGCCGGGGTGCGGCGACCATCGGCATCGCCAACAACAGGGATTCAGCCCTGCTTCGCCAGGCCGAAACCGCCATCCTGCTCGAAACGCCGCCTGAGGTGATCGCCGGCTCGACGCGCATGGGTGCTGGCACCGCGCAGAAGATCGCGCTCAACATGCTGTCGACCTTGACCGCCGTCCATCTCGGCCACGTCCATGACGGTTACATGGTCAATCTCACGGCCGACAACATCAAGCTGCGCGACCGCGCCACGCGCATCGTCGCCGCGGTCAGCGGGCGCGACAGGGACGAAGCGGCCCGGCTGCTCGAAAGGAGCGGCGGCGCCGTCAAGACAGCCATTCTGCTCGCCGCCGGTGCCGACAGCGCCGACGCAGCGCAGAAGATACTGGAGGGGACCGGCCAGAAGCTGCGGCCAGCCCTTTCCGCGATCGAGGGGAACAAGGGCTCCAAAGCCTAGGTTCTCATCAAAACCGAACCTGAAAAAGGTCAACAGGGAGACTGAGCATGACAACGAAACTATTGACGGCACTGCTTCTGGGCACCAGCATTATCGGCTCGGCCGGGTTGGCTCACGCCGAGGACGTAACGCTCAACATCGAAAGCTGGCGCGGCGACGATCTGTCCATCTGGAAGGACAAGCTGATCCCGGCCTTCGAAGCCAAGAACCCCGGCATCAAGGTGGTGTTCGCGCCATCGGCGCCGACAGAATATGACGCCGCCCTCGGCGCCAAGCTCGCCGCCGGCTCGGCGGGCGACCTGATCACCTGCCGCCCGTTCGACAAGTCGCTCGAACTGTTCAAGAAGGGCAATCTCGCCGACCTGTCCTCGTTGCCCGGCATGGACAATTTCTCCCCCGTCGCCAAGTCCGCCTGGCAGACGGATGACGGCAAGTCGAGCTTCTGCGTACCGATGGCATCCGTGATCCACGGCTTCATCTACAACAAGGACGCCTTCGACAAGCTCGGCATCAAGGTGCCGACGACCCGTGACGAGTTCTTCGCCGCGCTCGACAAGATCAAGGCCGACGGCACCTACATCCCGATGGCGATGGGCACCAAGGACCTCTGGGAAGCCGCGACCATGGGCTATCAGAATATCGGCCCCAACTACTGGAAGGGCGAGGAGGGCCGCGCGGCGCTCATCAAGGGCACGCAGAAGCTGACCGACAAGGACTGGGTCGCGCCCTATGAGGAACTGGCCAAGTGGAAGCCGTATCTGGGCGACGGCTTCGAGGCGCAGACCTATCCGGACAGCCAGAACCTGTTCACGCTCGGCCGCGCCGCCATCTACCCGGCCGGCTCGTGGGAGATCGGCCTGTTCAACACCCAGGCCCAGTTCAAGATGGGCGCCTTCCCGCCGCCGGTCGAGAAGGCTGGCGACACCTGCTACATCTCGGACCACACCGATATCGGCATGGGCCTGAATGCGGCATCCAAGCACGCGGACGCGGCCAAGACCTTCCTGTCCTGGGTGGCCTCGCCGGATTTCGCCACCATCTACGCCAACTCGCTGCCGGGCTTCTTCAGCCTGAACTCCTCGCCGGTGAAGATGCAGGATCCGCTGGCGCAGGAATTCGTCTCCTGGCGCGGCAAGTGCAAGTCGACCATCCGCTCGACCTACCAGATCCTGTCGCGCGGCACGCCGAACCTCGAGAACGAGACCTGGGTTGAATCGGCCAACGTCATCAACGGCACCGATACGCCCGAAGCCGCGGCCAAGAAGCTGCAGACCGGCCTCGACAGCTGGTATCATCCAGCGAAGTAAGAGCTCAGGCACGGAGCAGGGTCGTTCCAACTGGGCGGCCCTGCCTCTTCCGATAGCATCGACCACGAACGACGGCGCCGCCCCTCATCCGCCTGCCGGCACCTTCTCCCCGTATAGTGACGGGGAGAAGGGACGAGCCGCAGCGCTGGCGACCCCCTCTCCCGTCCTTTACGGGGAGAGGGTAAGGGTGAGGGGCAGCGCTGCCGTCGAACGTATTGCCTAGAGCAATTCCAGGAAAAGTGCGTAGCAGTTTTCCGTCCGGGATTGCGTAAGAACAAAAGAGTTAGAGCGGGTCGACGATTCTATCGAACGCCGAACCGCTCTAGACCTTGATCGGCGGGGACCGAACTCATGGCCGCGGAAATACGACCCAAAAGACCGTTTCGCTGGCACATCGCCGTCTTCCTGGCGCCGGCCGTGCTCGTCTATACGGCGATCATGATCCTGCCGCTCGCCGGCACGCTGCAGCTGTCGCTGTTCCGTAATATCGAGCAGCACCAGGTCTTCGTCGGACTGGACAATTTCCGCACGCTGTTCGGCGACCCCAACTGGTCGGTCAATTTCTGGAACGCGCTGAGGAACAATGTCTGGTTCTTCATCATCCACATGCTGGTGCAGAACCCGATCGGCGTGCTGCTGGCCGCGCTCCTGTCCAGCCCAAGGCTCAGGTTCTCGGCCTTCTACCGCACGGCGATCTTCGTGCCGACAATCCTGTCCTTCGTCATTGTCGGCTTTGCCTGGAAGCTCATTCTGTCGCCGCTCTGGGGTGTGGCGCCGCATCTCATGGATTTCGTCGGGCTGAAAAGCCTGTTCACACCCTGGCTCGGCAAGGAGCAATACGCGCTGACCGCGCTCAGCCTGGTTTCGGTGTGGCAGTTCATCGGCATCCCCATGATGCTGATCTACGCCGCCCTGCTGTCGATCCCCGACGAGGTGCTCGAGGCCGCCGAATGCGATGGGATCACCGGTATGTCGCAGTTCTGGAAGATCAAGCTGCCGCTGATCCTGCCGTCCATCGGCATCATCTCTATTCTGACCTTCGTCGGCAATTTCAACGCCTTCGACCTGATCTACACCGCGCAAGGGGCGTTAGCCGGACCGAACTATTCGACCGATATTCTCGGCACCTTCCTCTACCGCGCCTTTTTCGGCTTCCAGCTGCAGGTCGGCGATCCCAACATGGGCGCGACAATCGCCACCATCATGTTCCTGATCATCCTCGGCGGTGTCTGCGTCTATCTGTTCCTCATCCAGACGCGCCTGCGTCGCTACCAGTTCTGAGGGATGGATATGTCGAGCCAAGGCACCCCCCTCTGGCCTGCCGGCCATCTCCCCCTCAAGGGGAGAGATTGGACGTCATCGCCGGTTTCGCAAATTTTCAGCGTTGCAAAAAAGGCAGCGACATCGACGCTGCTGATCTCCCCCCCTGAGGGGGAGATGTCCGGCAGGACAGAGGGGGGTGCCTTGGCGCCGTTCCTTGCAATTGCGGCTCGTCAGGAGGCCGTCCAATGAGCATCGCCACCCGTTCGCTGCCCCGCACCATCGGCGCCCATGCGATCCTGTTGACCTACACGGCGATCGCGTTGTTTCCGGTGATCCTGGTCATCATGAATTCGTTCAAGTCGCGCGCCGGCATCTTCGGCGCGCCGCTGACGCCGCCGACGCCGAAAACCTTCGACCTGATCGGCTACACCACGGTGATCGGCCAGGGCGATTTCATCCACTATTTCCAGAACAGCTTCGTCGTCACCGTCGGCTCGCTGTTCTTCGTGCTGCTGTTCGGCGCCATGGCCGCGTTTGCGCTGTCGGAATACCGCTTTCGCGGCAACACGCTGATGGGACTCTACCTGGCGCTGGGCATCATGATCCCGATCCGCCTTGCCACCGTCGCCATTCTGCAATTGATGGTGGCGAGCGGACTGGTCAACACGCTGACGGCGCTGATCCTGGTCTATACCGCGCAAGGGTTGCCGCTGGCGGTCTTCATCCTGTCGGAATTCATGAAGCAGGTGTCGGACGATCTGAAGAATGCCGGCCGCATCGACGGGCTGTCGGAATACACCATCTTCTTTCGCCTGGTGGTGCCGCTGGTGCGGCCATCGATGGCGACCGTCGCCGTCTTCACCATGATCCCGATCTGGAACGATCTGTGGTTTCCCCTGATCCTGGCGCCATCGGAAGAGACCAAGACGGTCACGCTCGGCGCCCAGCTTTTCCTCGGCCAGTTCGTCACCAACTGGAACGCCATCCTGGCCGCGCTGTCGCTGGCGATCCTGCCGGTGCTGGTCCTCTACGTCATCTTCTCGCGGCAGCTGATCCGCGGCATTACGTCGGGGGCGGTCAAGTGAGCGGGGACCGCCAGTTGTCCGTACGGCTGCGCTTCACCCCACCCGGCGCTGCGCGCCGACCTCCCCATCAAGGAGAGGTAGAAGGTCGTCGCTTCATTCTCGGCCGCCTGGGCTCTCATTTCCGAGTTGCTTCTTCGGCAGGGATTTTCACGCCGACGCCCTACCTCTCCTTGATGGGGAGGTCGGCGCGCAGCGCCGGGTGGGGTGACACCCTATCAAGAAAACATGGAATGTCTGGAGCAGTCAGGTGAGCGATAAACCACCCCTTCGCGTTGTCGTCGCCGGCCTCGGCAATATGGGCCGCAGCCACGCATTCGCCTACCACACCAATCCCGGCTTTGAGATCGCGGCGCTGATCAACCGCTCCGACGTGCCGCTGCCGGACGGGCTGTCGGGCTATGGCATTAGGCGGTCCTTCGATGACGTGTTGCGTGACGAGAAGCCTGACGTCGCCTGCATCGCCACCTATTCGGACAGCCATGCCGACTATGCGGTGAAGGCGTTCGAGGCCGGCTGCCATGTCTTCGTCGAAAAGCCGCTGGCAACGACGGTGGCCGACGCCGAGCGCGTCGTCGCGGCGGCCAAGGCCAACGGCAAAAAACTGGTGATCGGCTACATCCTGCGCCATCACCCCTCCTGGATCAGGCTGATCGCCGAAGCGCGCAAGCTCGGCGGCCCTTACGTCTTCCGCATGAACCTCAACCAGCAATCCTCAGGCGCCACCTGGGAGACGCACAAGCAATTGATGCAGACGACCTCGCCGATCGTCGACTGCGGCGTCCACTATCTCGACGTGATGCTGCAGATCACCGACGCGAAACCGGTCGAGGTGCGCGGCATGGGCGTGCGGCTGACGCAAGAGGTCGCGCCGTCGATGTACAATTACGGCCATCTGCAGGTGCTGTTCGACGACGGGTCCGTCGGCTGGTACGAAGCCGGCTGGGGTCCGATGATTTCGGAAACGGCCTTCTTCGTGAAGGATGTCATCTCGCCGAACGGCTGCGTCTCGATCGTCATGAAGGAGGGCGTGAAGTCCGACGACATAGACACTCACACCAAGACCTCCACCATACGCCTGCACAGCGCGGCGATCGGCGCGGACGGTAAATTCGCCAGGCCGGACGAGATGTTGTCGATGGCGGGCGAGCCCGGTCATCAGGATCTCTGCGATCTCGAACAGGCCTTCGTGTTGAAGGCGATCCGCGAAGATTTGGACCTGACCCGCCATATGGACGACGCGGTCAAGTCGCTCGCCGTCTGCCTTGCCGCCGACGAGAGCGTGCGCAGCGGGAAGGCGGTGCGTCTGTGACAAGGGAGTTATCGGCAGGGGTCGCCCTCTACGGCGCCTTGGCGCCTGCTTACGAATTTGGAGGATCGCCGTGGGCTCGCTGAAGATCGAGAATGTGAAGAAGGCCTTCGGGCCGGTCGAGGTGCTGAAAGGCATCGATCTGGAAGTGACGGACGGCGAATTCGTCGTCTTCGTCGGTCCCTCCGGCTGCGGCAAGTCGACCTTGCTACGGGTCATTGCAGGCCTGGAGGATTCGACCTCGGGCCGCGTGCTGATCGATGGCGAGGACGTCTCCGTCACGCCGCCAGCGAAACGCGGCATCGCCATGGTGTTCCAGACCTATGCGCTCTATCCGCATCTGACGGTGAAGAACAATATGGGCCTTGGGCTCAAGCAGGCGAGCACGCCGGCCGCCGAGATCGACCGCCGCATCGGCATCGCCTCCTCCATGTTGTCGCTGGAACCGTATCTCGAAAGGCGGCCGGCCGAACTGTCCGGCGGCCAGCGCCAGCGTGTCGCCATCGGCCGCGCCGTGGTGCGCGAGCCCAAGCTGTTCCTGTTCGATGAGCCCTTGTCGAACCTCGACGCGGCCCTGCGCGTCAACACCCGGCTGGAAATTGCGCAGCTGCACCGCCGGCTGAAGGCGACGATGATCTACGTCACCCACGATCAGGTCGAAGCAATGACGCTGGCCGACAAGATCGTGGTGCTCAATGCGGGCCGGATCGAGCAGATCGGTGGCCCGATGGAGCTCTACAATTCGCCGGCAAACGAGTTCGTCGCCGGCTTCATCGGCTCACCGAAGATGAACTTCATCGACGGCGCCCGCCTTGGCGAGACGGCCAAGACCATCGGCGTGCGGCCGGAACATCTGACGGTCGATCCGAAATCAGGCGCCTGGAAGGGAACGGTTGTGCACGCCGAGCATCTCGGCGCCGACACCAATCTTTATCTCGATTGCGAAAAGGCCGGCCTGATCACCGTGCGGATATTCGGTGTCTACGACGCCGAACCGGGCGCCACCCTCTATGCGACGCCGGATCCGGCCAAGACCTATCGGTTTGGAGCGGATGGGAAGACAATCAAGCAATAACTGGAGAGGCCGGCGCTGCCCCTCATCCGCCTGCCGGCACCTTCTCCCCGTATAGTGACGGGGAGAAGGAATGGCCGCAACGCTGGCGTCCCCCTCTCCCCGTTCTTCACGGGGAGAGGGTAAGGGTGTGTCCGAACCGGATAGATAGGTAACAGGATGGACCGATTGCATGGGTAACGGTTTTCTTGTCCGCCGGGAGGACCG
>NZ_VFVC01000044.1:0-50267 GCF_006441575.1 Mesorhizobium sp. B2-4-12 | reverse complement strand
CCCCCCAAGTGGGGGAGATGTCCGGCAGGACAGAGGGGGGCGCTGTCCCTCCAGCCTCTCCTCAAAATGGCGACGCTAAGCGACCTCAATGCTTGATCCTATCCCGCATCGCGTACCACAGCATTCCCAGCACATAGAGCGGGCCGCGCAGCGCCGTTCCACCCGGGAACGGCATCGGCGTGAGCATCGAAAACAGGTCGAGCCGCGAGGCGTCGCCGGTGATCGCTTCGGCGAGCAGCTTGCCCGACAGCGTCGACAGGATGACGCCCTTGCCAGAATAGCCGTGCGCGAAATAGACCTCGCCATAGTGCCCGACATGCGGCAGGCGCGATGTCGTCACCGACACCAGTCCGCCCCAGGCATGATCGATGCGGCAGCCCTTGAGCTGCGGAAAGGTGCCTTCCACATGCGGCCGCACGAAGCCGGCAATGTCGGCCGGCGGTGACGGCGTATAACGCTCGCCGCCGCCGAACAGCAGGCGGCCGTCCGCCGACATGCGGTAATAGTTGACGACAAAGCGCGTGTCGGACACCGCGACGTTGGCCGGGATGACGTTGCGCTTGCCTTCCAGCGGCTCGGTGGCGACGATGTAGTTTCCGACCGGCATGATGCGGCTGTTGACGCGCGGCTCCAGCCCGTGGAGCAACGCGTCGCCCGCCAGCACGACATGTTTTGCGCGCACCGAGCCGTTTGCTGTCGAGACCCGGATCGAAGGCTCACGCTCCAGTTTCACCGCCACGGAATTTTCATGGATGGTGACGCCGGCGGTCACCGCCGCGCGGGCAAGGCCGAGCGTAAAGTTCAACGGATGCATGTGGCCGCCAAGCGGCTCGTACATCGCGCCATGATAGGGTGTGTCGACCTTGGCCCGAGCTTCCGCCGCCGACAATATCTCGACGTCGCGGAATTTCATCACGCTCTCGAGGCACCCGGCCTCCTCTTCCAAATCCCTGAGATCGGAGCCGTTGACGGCGCCGACCAGATGGCCGGTCAGCCTGAGGTCGCAATCGATGGCGTTGCGCTCGATGATGTCGAGCACCAGCCCGCGCGCCTCGAAGGCCAGGTCGAACAGCATCTTCGCCCGCTCTGGCCCGTAGAGCTTGACCAGGCCCTTAGCGCCCTTGCGCAGGCCGGGGATCATCTGGCCGCCATTGCGCCCCGACGCCCCCCAGCCGATCTTGCCGCCTTCGAGCAGCATCACTTTCAGGCCGCGCTCGGCGGCGTGAAGGGCGGCGGACAGGCCGGTGCAGCCGCCGCCGACGACGACCAGGTCGGCGTCGACATCGCCCACGAGCGCTGCATGATCCGGCGCCGGATTGGCGGTGGCGACATAGTAGGATTTGCCGATATCGAGACCGGAATTGAAACCCGTCGAAGATGCCATGATCACACCTTCAACAGCAGGTGGTCGCGTTCCCAGCTCGTCACCACGCTCTGGAACAGGTCGAGCTCGACGCTCTTGACGCGCAGATAGGTCTGGAAGAAATCCTCGCCGAGCAGCGTCCGCACCGGCTCGCAAGCCGTGAAGCGGTCGAGCGCCTCCTCCATGGTCTTCGGCAGCGTGCTCTTGATCTTGTAGGCATTGCCCGACGCCTCGGCCGAGCGCGCCAGTTTCTGTTCGACGCCGAGATAGCCGGCGAGCAGCGAACCGGCGATCGCCAGATAGGGATTGCAATCCGCGCCCGGCAGGCGGTTCTCGACTCGCCGCGCGGCACGGCCACCGGCGGGCACGCGCAAGCCGCAGGAGCGGTTGTCATGCGACCACTCGATGTTGGCTGGCGCGCTGTGGTTCGGCCGGATGCGGCGATACGAATTCACGTTCGGCGCGAACAGCGGCATGATTTCGGGGACATATTTCTGCAGCCCGCCGATGAAGTGTCCGAACATCTCGGTGTCGGCGTCATCGGTGCCGGCAAACAGCGCGTTGCCAACCTCGTCGACGATCGACATGTGCAGGTGCATCGAGCTTCCTGCCTGCGCGGCGATCGGCTTGGCCATGAAGGTGGCGTGCATGCCGCATTGCTGCGCGGCCTGGCGCGTCAGCCGCTTGAACAGCAGCACCTGGTCGGCCAGCGGCAGCGCGTCGCCATGCAGCAGGTTGATCTCCAGCTGCGCCGTGCCCGATTCGTGGATCAGCGTGTCGAGCGGCAGCCCGGCGGCCGCGGCATAGTCATAGACGCGCCTGATCACCGGCTCGAACTCCTCGAGTGCCGCCATGTCATAGGGGTGCTGCACGCCCTCGGCGCGGCCATTGGCGCCGACCGGGGCGGTCAGCGGTTTGTCCGGATCGGGATTGGGCGCGGTGAGGTAGAATTCAAGCTCCGGCGCCACGACGGCCCGCCAGCCACGCTGCCGGTAGAGGTCGAGCACGGCCCTGAGCACATGGCGCGGCGAGGCCATCCATGGCCTGCCATCCATGTGGAAGGCGTCGGCGAAGACATAGGCCTTGCCAGGCCCGGCGCCGGGCGCCAGGCACAGCGTCGAGACATCGGGCACCATGCGCATGTCCGGGTCCGAATAGGCGAAACCCTCGTCGATCGAGCCGGAATAGCGGCCGTCGATGCTGACCAGGAAGGCGCTGCTCGGCAGATAGAGCGCGCGGTCCTCCAGCGCCTTCAGGAATTTCGCCGTCGGCAGCGCCTTGCCGCGCAGCACGCCGTTCATGTCGGGCACCAGGCATTCGACTTCATTGATGCCATGCTGCGCCAGCCAGGCCTTGGGATCGTTGCCGCCGGAGAGCGAGGTGTTGGTGTTCTTGTCAAGCATTTCGTTCAATTCCGTATCAGAGAGAGTATGGCTTGCGCGGCCAAATCCGTTCCGGGTTCCAGCGCCATCCGGGCTGCATTGTCCCTCAGGGGCGCGCATGGCGTCGTCGGCCAGGAGGCCGACAATGGCTCTCTCCATACTCCTTCTGTCCAGCCGTCACGGCCGATATGGTCGCCGACGCCGGTCTCTCCGGCGCGCCACGCATTGTCATGGCCGTCCCTGCAATAGAGCATGATCAGCGACGGCATGCCGAAGCGTAGCGCCTCGCAAAAGCGCGCGCCCCGCGCACGCAACGACCGCGCAATGCCGACGCAATTCAACGCCGCGCCGAAACTGGCTTCGGGAAACAGCGCGATGGTCGGACTGGCTTTGCGCGTCAATTATTTCCTCTTCAATCGGGCCGGCTGATCATGCCGAACAGCGCGGGGGCGCCGCGGCTGGCCGCTTGCGATCGCTGGCTGCGGGAGAGCCGCAGGTGGATACGAAGCAGATCGGCAGCCATCTCATACTGCCGGTTTTCGAGATGGTCGAGTATGTTCAGGTGTTCGCGCAAAGATTGCTTCAGGCGGAACACATTGACCCCGGCATAATGCCCGGCAGCCGGCGCAACCTTAGATGATCCGACAGCGCATCGGTGAGGAAACGATTGGCACAGCCCTCGGCGATCATGCCGTGAAAATCGATGTCCAGCCACTGGAATTCGCGCATCGAACGCGGCGTCCGGCAGCGCGGCCTGCGCCTCCACGCCCTGGCGCAACGCCACGGCCCGCGTCCCGCCCAGCCGGAAGCCGGGCGTCAGGATCGCCGCCGCCTCGAGGAGCAGGCGGAACTCATAGCTTGGGCTTCCGGATCGTCTGGTGCGCGGCGGAACAGCCAGGATTGCCCGGCGCGCGGTCGAGCAGATTCTCCTCCGTCAGTCTGTTAATCCCCTGATCGACAATGACGCGCTACCCCTCGGCGACTGGAAAGCATCCGGACTCGGCCATGAACTCGGCCGCCAGGGCTGGATGCCTTCCGCCGCCCGAAGGTGGTGATCGAGCACAAGCCGGCGATCCAGGAATGGTGGTATCCCTATCCCGACAGCTGGCTCCGCGCGACCGGCGGCCGCAAGCACGTCCAGGCCACACCGGCTTTCCTTTCGAAGGCAAGCAACAGGAACCTCGGCCAGCGAGGATGGTTGTTCCGTTGGTCGACACGGGGCTGGCGGTCTTACAATCGGAGCGACGAGATGGACGGCAGGATTGAAACGGGCGCCTGTTTTTGCGGGGCAATTGCCGCCGAGATGCGAGGCGAGCCGTTCTGGGTCTGCACCGACCATGACGACGATTGCCGCCGGGCAATCGGCAGCCCATTGACCGTATGGGTCGGCTACCGTCCGCATCAGGTGCGGCTCACTCGTGGCCGGCCGAAGGAATTCTCCAAGACCAAGGGCATTGTGCGAACATTCTGCGGAGATTGCGGTTCCTCGATCGCCTATCGCGATGAAGGGCTGAGCGACGAAGTCTACGTCACGATAGGCTTTTTCGACCATCCGGAGCGGTTCAGTCCGCAAGCGCACGCCTATTGGCGCCTGAGACTGCCTTGGGTGGAATTCTCGGACGACCTGCCGCGTATCGATACCTATTCGCGGCCACGCGATCCCGCGTTCGGAAATCCTGCCGACCGTAAATAAGTGTCCTTTTACGCCTGGATCGCTTCGATCAAAGCGCGCGAGACGGAAGCAATAGGCCGTCGCTGAGAGCGAGGCGGCGATGCAAATCGTTGGAAACGAGCTCAGCCCGCCGCGCCACCGTCCCAGGAGCCGGTTTCGGCCATTCGCTTCAGCAGCGGCGCAGGCTCGAAAACTGGCCCGCCGGTCCGCTGGTGCCAGTACTCAAGCCTTTCGACGATCCGCGCCGGCCCTTCTAGCCCGGCCCAGAACATCGGGCCGCCCTTGCCGACAGGGAAGCCGTAGCCGTTAATCCAGACGACATCGATATCGGAGGCGCGGGCCGCGATCCCTTCCTCCAGAATTTTCGCTCCCTCGTTGACCAGGGGATAGAGCGTGCGCTCGATGATTTCTTCGGCGCTTATCGCACGCGGCGCAATGCCTTGCTCGGCCGCCTTGCCGCGGATCAACGCCTCCACTTCGGGGTCGGCAACGCCCGCCCGTGCGCCGGCCTCGTAGAGGTAGAAGCCACGGCCGGTCTTCTGGCCGAAACGGCCCCGTTCGCACAGCGTGTCGGCGATCACGGCCGTCTGGCCGCGCGCCTTGCGATTGCGCCAGCCGATGTCGAGGCCGGCGAGATCGCCCATCTGGAACGGCCCCATCGGCCAGCCGAAATCGGTGAAGGCCTTGTCGATCTGGCTGGGTGTCGCGCCTTCCAGCAGAAGCGCTTCGGATTCCGAGCCACGCGCGGCCAGCATGCGGTTGCCGACGAAACCATGGCAGACGCCGACGACGACAGCCACCTTGCCGATCCGCCGTGCCAGATCGACGGATGTCGCCAGCGCGTCGGGCGCGGTCTTTTCCGCCCGCACGATTTCCAAGAGCTTCATCACATTGGCCGGCGAGAAGAAATGCAGGCCGAGCACATCGTGCGGGCGCGAGATCGAGGCGGCGATTTCGTTGATGTCGAGATAGGAGGTGTTGGTGGCGAGAATCGCGCCCGCCTTGGCCACCGCGTCGAGCTTGCCGAAGATTTCTTTCTTGACCGCCATGTCTTCGAACGCCGCCTCGATGATCAGGTCGCAATCGGCGAGATCGGCGTAGTCGGTGGAACCCTTGAACTGGGCGAGGCGCTGCCGCTTGGCCTCTTCACTCAGCGAACCACGCGAGACGGAGACGGTGTAGTTCTTCTCGATCGTGCCCAAGCCGCGCTGCAAGGCTTCATGGCTGGCTTCCAGCAAGGTGACGGGAAAACCGCCATTGGCGAAGGCCATGGCGATGCCGCCGCCCATCGTGCCGGCGCCGATGACACCGACGCGGGCAATCCTGCGCTTGACGATGTCCTTGCCCGGAAGCTTTGCCGCCTCGCGTTCGGCGAAGAACAGATGGCGCTGCGCCCGCGACTGGTCGCTCGCCACGAGTTTTACGAACAGCGCCCGCTCCGCCGCAAGCGCCTCGTCGAAGGACAACGTGACGGCATTGCGCACCGCCTGCGCGCAGGCGACCGGCGCTTCCAGACCCCGCGCTTTCCTGGCGAGGTTCGCCGCCTCGGTATCGAATGTCGCCAAGTCGGTTTCCCTGAGCAGATCATCGCGATCGCGCACCGGCGTGAACGGACCACCCTTGCGGGCGATTTCCCGGGCGAAATTCACCGCATGCGTGGTCAGGTCACCTTCGAAGACCGCATCGACGAGACCGGCGGCATGCGCCTCATCGGCACCGATCGGCGTACCGGAAACGATCATCCCCAGCGCCTTCACCGCCCCGACCAGCCGCGGCAGCCGCACCGTGCCGCCGCCGCCCGGGAGCAGGCCGAGCTTCACTTCGGGAAGGCCAAGCTTGGACCCAGCGTCGGCGACACGGAAATGGCAGCCGAGCGCGAGTTCCAGCCCGCCGCCGAGCGCGGTGCCGTGGATGGCGGCGACCGTCGGTTTGGCGATGGTTTCTAGCAAGGCCACGATGGCGCGCAGGTCTGGTTGCTGCAGCGGCTTGCCGAATTCGGTAATGTCGGCGCCGGCTACGAAAGTCCGCCCGGCGCAGGCGAGCACGATCGCGGCAACCGAAGCGTCGTCGCGCAAGGCAACCAACGCCTGCATCAGCGGCTCGCGGACATGAAAACTCAGCGCGTTGACCGGCGGGTTGTCGATGGTGACGATCGCGACATCGCCGTCGCGGCTGACCTTCAGGGAATCGGACACGCAAAAACCTCCCAGCAACGGTGAGCGGCTGGCCGCCGCTTGAACGGGATTTATAGCGCCATGACGCGGATGGGAACCGGCCTCCAGTCTGGCACAACGATTAGTGCCGACCGGCGGCCTCCGTTGCCATCATCTCCGGCATGGCGTCGCTGGCGGTGCGCCCGCCGCGCCAAGAGGCAAAAGCCGCGACCAGATAGAGGATCGCCGAGAAGGTGAAGGCGAAGACCAGCCCGTGCTTAAATGGTCCCGACATCAGCTCCGGGAAGAAGGCGTGGCCGGTCAGCGTGTCGATGCTCTGCTGCGGCAGCGCATGCAGCACATCGGCCGGGATCAGCTCGCCCATCGGATTGTAGCCCAGGAAAGCGGCAAACAGGCTGGCGACCGGCGGCATGTTGGCGATCTGGTGCGCCACCGCCTCCGGCACATGCTGCGCCAGAAGGCCGGCTTCCATGCTCTGCGGCAGGCTGGCGGCAAGGCCCAGGATCATCAGGCTGAAGAACAGGCCGATCGACAGCACTTGTCCGGCATTCGTCGTCGTCGCACGCATGCCCGAGGCCTGGCCACGTTCGCGCGCCGGCACGGAATTCATGATCTGCGTAGAGTTCGGCGCCACGAACAGGCCGGAGCCAAGGCCGTTGAGGAACAGGAGCGCGGCAAAGACCGTATAGGAGAAGTCGGCCGGCAAGGCCATCAACGCGATAAAACTCGCCGCGCCCACGACCATGCCGCCGACCGCGAAGGGCACGCCGCCGACCCGGTCGGAGAAATAGCCGGACACCGGGCCGGCGATGAGGAAGCCGACCGTCAGCGGCAGCATGAAGATCGCCGACCACAGCGGCGTCTCCTCGAAGGAATAGCCATGCAGCGGCAGCCAGATGCCCTGCAGCCAGACGATCAGCATGAACTGCAGCCCGCCGCGCGCGATGCCCGAGGCGAGGTTGGCGATGTTGCCATAGGCGAAGCCTGGAATGCGGAACAGCTTCAGGTCGAGCATGGGCTTCGTCACACGCTGCTCGATGAAGATGAAGGCGATCAGCGAGATCAAGCCGATGGCAAACAGGACAAGCACTTTCGGGCTGGTCCAGGCCATTACCTGGTCGCCATAGGGTTGCAGCCCATAGGTGATGGCGGTGAGGATGAGCACCAGGCCGAGGCCGAAGCTGATATTGCCGAGCCAGTCGATCGTATGCGTCGAGCGGTTGGGCGCGTCGTGCAGCTTCATGTACGCCCAGATCGTGCCGACGAGGCCGAACGGCACGTTGATCCAGAACACCAGCCGCCAGTCCGTGTCGGCCAGAAGGCCGCCGATCAGCAGACCGACGAACTGGCCGCCAATGGCCGCCACCACATTGATGCCGAGCGCGAAACCGCGTTCGTTTTCCGGAAAGGCATCGGTGAGCAGCGCCGTGGAGTTGGCCATGATCAGCGCGCCGCCTATGCCTTGGATGATGCGCACGGATATCAGGTACATCGCGGCGAAGTCGCCCTGGCCGGGCAGCAGGCTGAGCGCGATCGAGGCGGCGGTGAAGATGGCGAAGCCGAGATTGTACATCCTCGCCCGGCCGAACTGGTCGCCAAGCCGGCCGAAGGCAACGACCAGCACCGCCGTGGCGATCATGTAGCCGATGATCGCCCACAGGAGGTAATTGATGTTGCCCGGGTCGAGCGCCTTGAGGCCGATGCCGCGAAACACCGCCGGCAGGCTGATCAGCAGAATCGACCCGTTGATGGCGGCGGCGAGCATGCCGAGCGTGGTGTTGCTCAGAACCATCCATTTGTGGCTCTGCGGGCGCCTGTCAACGGTGGTATTCATGATGGTAACTCTCGACGGTGCTGGCGCGGTTGCCGCCAGTGCTATATATGAGGATAGTCTCAGGTTTGGAAATATGAGGATGGCCTCGGAAAAAGCAAGAGCCTTATGCATGTCGCCCAAAAGTGAGCTCGGTTTTGGGATAACGACATGCATCAAAACAAAGACCGGAAGCGCGTTGCATGAATTCGGGTAGACGCGACGCGCTTTCGGTCGCGAATCCGCGTGCACCGCAGCAAAAAAGAGGGCGCGAACGGGTCGCGGCACTGATGGCGAGCGCGGCAGCGCTGTTCGTCGAGAAGGGTTTCGACGCCACGACGATGACCGAGATTGCCGCACGCGCGGGCGCGGCCATCGGCACGCTCTATCTGTTCTTCCCGACCAAGGAGGCCCTGGCGCAAGCCATTCTGGCCGAGAACGCGGAAAGCCTGTCCACGCAGCTTGACGCCTTGCAGGAACGCGCCATGGGCCTGGCGCCGGCAGCCATCGCCGATGCGCTGTTCGAATTGCTTGGCGATTTTCTCGCCACGCACCCGGCCTATTCCGCGCTGCTCGATCTTCCCGGCGACGAAGCCTGGCGGCGCAAGATGCGGGCCCGTCGGCGTGAGCAGATCGCCGCCCTGTTCGCGCAGGCCGAACCGCCGCTCCCCTTGGGTCAGGCCGAGCGGCTCGCCGTCATCGTGCCGCAGTTGATGCGCATCCCGCTGGCACTGGTTGGCGAAAAAAGACTGCGTGACGGCGTGCTGGAGGAATTGCGGCTAATGCTGGCGCGGCATTTGCGGGTGAGCGGTGAAGTGTGAGCAGTTCGATACGTTGCCGTTTTGCCGAACCTCCCATACTTCGTCATCCTAGGGCGGAGCAAGGAGCGCAGCGACGCGGCGTAGACCCTAGGATCCATGCCGCGACCTCAAGGCGTCACGGCGCTGCAGAGTTTTGTTCCGCTGCGTTCCGTAGCGATGTAGCCGCATGGATCCTCGGGTCAAGCCCGAGGATGACGAAGGCGCGGTTCAGCGCACCGCCTTCTCGCCACCTGCCACCGTTATGACGCCGACGATGATCAGCCCCGTCAGTAGCAGCCGCACGCCGGCACTCACGCCGAACGTGTTGAGCATTGTGAGCAGCAGCACCAGGAACAGTGCGGCGCCCCAGACCCCGGGCACGTTGGCCTTGCCACCCGCCACCGACGTGCCGCCGATGACGACGACGGCGATCGAGGCGAGCAGGTACTCATTGCCGATATCGACATTGGCGCCGCGGAAATAGCCGGCGAGCAGCGCGCCATCGATGCCGCCGAGCGCGCCCGACAGAGTGTAGGTGAGGAAGCGGATGCGGCCGACATTGATGCCGGCCAGCCAGGCGGCGCGGATATTCTGCCCGATCGCCAGCACGGAGCGACCATAGATCATGCGCTGCAAAGCTATGCCGGCGCCGATGGTGAACAGCACGGTCAGCATTGCCAGCACCGGAATGCCGAGAATTTGCCAATTGGTGAAATCGGCGAAGCCTGGCGGCGGCTTGATCTGCAGCCCGCGCCCATAGCTGATGTCGACCGACTGGATGATGAAGCTGGCCGACAGCGTGGCGATGATCGGCGGGATGCGCAACGCCCAGATCAACAGGTAGTTCACCGCGCCGATTGCGGCACCGCAAGCCAGCGCGGCAATCAGCCCGACCACGATCATGGAATCGCTGCCGCCCATCACCTTCATGGCGACGGCACTGGCAAGGCCGATATTGGCCGGCAGCGACAGGTCGACATTGCCCGGCCCGAGCGTGATGACGAACATCTGGCCAATGCCGACGATGACCGTGAACACGGCAAGCGACAGGGCAGCCGTGACCATGCCGCCGGCGCCATAGCCGCCGGTGAAGGCGATCGTCGCCAGCCACACCAGCAGCGCGCCGAGAAAGGACCAGATCCAGGGCTTGGCGGCCAGCGACTTCACCAATGTCATCGCTCACCTCTCCCTGCGGCTGATCAGCACCCGCGCCGCCAGCACGATGATGAGGATGGCGCCGTTTGCGGCCACTTGCCAGTCGGGTGGGATGTGCATGAAGGTGAGCAGCGGAGATGCGGCCAACGCCAGCGTCAGCGCACCGATCACGGCACCGATCGGCGAGACCCGGCCGCCGACGAATTCACCGCCGCCGAGGATGACGCCGGCGATCGAAAGCAGCGTGTAGCCATTGCCGATATTGGCGTCGGCCGACGTGGTGATGCCGATCAGCGCCATGCCGGACAGCACACCGAACGCGCCGGCGAGCGCAAACAGCACGACCTTGGTCTTGAGCAGCGACCAGCCGGCGCGCCGAAGGGCTGCCGCATTGCCGCCGGAGCCGCGCAGGATCACACCGTAGGAGGTACGCATCAGGTCGAAATGGACGATGAGCCCAATCAGCAGCGCGGCGATGATCGGGAAAGGAACGAAGGGCGGTTTGAACGACAGGATCGCCAGCAGCCAATCCGGCGCCTTTCCGCCTGGTTTGGGCAGCACCAGGATCGCCAACCCTTGCCAGACGAAGCTCATGCCCAGCGTCACCACGATCGACGGCAGATTGCGTAGATGGATCAACGCGCCGAGCAGCGCATAGATGCCGATCGACCCGAGCAGGATGGCGACACCTATCAGCGGCGCGTCCTTCAGCCATGTCGCGGTGACACAGCCGGCAAATCCGACGAAGGTGCCGATCGACAGGTCGAGTTCGTTGCCGGCGATGACGAACATCTGCGCTATCGTTGCCAGCGCGATCGGGATCGCCAGGTTCAGCATCAGGCTGAAGCCGAAATAGCTGATCGCACGCGGGTTGAGCCAGGCGATGGCGAGCAGCACAAGCACCAGCGACAGCGCTGGCAGAAGCCCGCGCAGCAGTCGGGCACGTGCCGCGCTCCCGCGCGCCGCGGATGGTTTGAGACCGGTTTCCACAGTTGCCGCCGTCATCTCAGGCCGCGTCGCCGAAGGAGGACTGGATGATCTTCTCTTCGCTCAGTTCGTCGCGCGTGAGATTGGCGACGATGCGGCCGTTCTTGAAGACATAGATGTGGTCGCAATTGTCCAGCTCTTCGGTTTCCGTTGTGTACCAGAGGAAGGTGCGGCCGCGCCGGGCTTCCTCGCGCACCAGATCGTAGACTTCGAGCTTGGTGCCGATGTCGACGCCGCGCATCGGATCGTCCATCAGCACGATCCCGGCATCGGAGCCCAGCGCGCGCGCGAACAGCGCCTTCTGCTGGTTGCCGCCCGAAAGCGAAAAGATGTTGTTGTTCATGTCTGGCGTACGGATGCCGATCTTCTTCTGCCACGACGCGGCGAGCTCGGCCTCGCGTCGCGGCGAGATCAGCAGCCCGTTGCGCAGGCGGGCCAGCGAGCGGATGCCGATGTTCTGCGCGATCGACCATTGCGGGAAGATGCCGTCCGACTGGCGATCGCCGGCGACCAGCGCCACTGGTGCCGTTACCTCGACGCCGGCCCTGGCGTGTGATGCGGCATTGAAGATCGCCAGCAGCAGGTCGGTCTGGCCGTGGCCGGCCAGCCCGGCAAGGCCGATGATCTCGCCGGCGCGGGCTACGAGGTCAACGCCGTCCTTCTGCACGGCGGGACGCGCCCGAACCCGCAGCGGACCGGCCCCTGGCTTGGCCACTATTTCGGCCGCCATCTTCTGGCGGGCTTCCGCCCCGCCCATGACCGCCACCAGCCGGTCGCGGTCGAAGGCACCCGCGGCTTCCGACGCCACCACCTTGCCGTCGCGCATCACCACGATGCGGTCGGCATTTCTCAATACCTCGCCCAGCACGTGCGAGATGAGAATGCAGCTTTTGCCGCTGGCGACGAAGCGGCGCACGAAGGCCAGAAGTTGGCCAGCGGTATGGGCGTCGAGAGACGACGTCGGCTCGTCGAGGATGACGAGGTCGAGCCGGTCCTGCGTGACCGTGAAGGCGCGCGCCACCTCGACCATCTGGCGCCGACCGATCGAAAGGTCGCCGACAATGTCGGACGCGGAGATGCCGTGGCCGGGAAAGATCTCGTCGAGCTTGCCGGCGATCAGCTCCGCCGCCCTGCGGCGCCAGCCGAAGCCGGCGAGTGAGGCGTGGTTGATGCGCGTGTTTTCGGCGACGTCGAGATTGGGGCACAGCGACAGTTCCTGGAATACGCAGCGTATGCCGAGCTGCTGTGCCCTCGACACCGAGTAGTTCTCCTCGATGCCGCCATGCACGCCGATCCTGCCGCTGTCGGGCGTCGAGGTGCCGGCCACCATGTGCATCAAGGTCGACTTGCCGGCGCCGTTGTGGCCGACAAGGCCGACGCACTCGCCAAGGCCGACATGGAAATCCACCCCGCTGAGCGCCCTGACGGCGCCGAAATGCTTTTCGGCACCGTCAAGTCTTACAATGTCAATATTGGCGGCGCCGAAATGTTTTTCGGCGCCGTTCAGTCTGATGATGTCGGCGTTGCTTTCGGCCATGCTCAACGATATCCGCTCGGCGATATGGACGGCAACGCTGCCGCGATTTCACTTGATGTTGGCCTTGATGGCCGCGATGGCGTCTTCCTGGCTGTATTCGTGGGTGGCGACGCCGCCCTCCTTGATCTTCGGCAGGGCTGCCTCGAAATCGTCCTGGGTGAAGGCCAGATACGGCACCAGAAGGTCATGCGGAATGTCCTTGCGGCCGTCGAGCACCTGTTGTGCCACCCAGAAGGCGAGCGACGACACGCCGGGCGCGATGGATGCCGACCAGGTTTTGTAGCCGTCCTTGTCCTTCTGCTCCTTCCACCACTTCAGCTCGTCCTGCCTGTTGCCCATGATGATGGTCGGGCGCGGCTTGCCGGCTGCGGCGAAGGCCTGTGCGGCGCCATAGCCGTCGCCCCCCTGGTCGACGATGCCGACGACGTCGGGCAGCGACGGCAGGACGGTCGCCACCGCCTTCTGGGCGGTGGTCTGGTCCCAGTCGCCGGTGACCGAACCGACAATCTTGAATTCGGGATGAGCGGCGACACCTTCGAGGATGCCGGCGTGAATGGCATCGTCGATCGAAGTGCCGGCAAGGCCACGGATTTCAAGCAGGTTGCCGCCCTTCGGCTGGAACTTGGCCATGTGCTCGACTTCCTGCTTGCCCATGTCCTTGAAGTCGACGACGACGCGGTAGGCGCAGGGTTCGGTGACGATGCCATCAAAAGAGACGACCACGATGCCGGCATCGCAGGCCTGCTTGATGGCGCCGTTGAGCGCGTCCGGCGAGGCGGCGTTGATGACGATGGCGTCATAGCCCTGCAGGATCAGGTTCTGCACCTGTGCCGCCTGCGTCGGCACTTCCTTGTCGGCGGTGGTGAAGACATCGGCGGCAGCGACGATCTTGTCGTCCACCGCCTTCTTGGTGACGATGCCATAGCTGTCGAGCATCGCCTGCCGCCATGAATTGCCGGCATAATTGTTGGAGAATGCGATTTTCTTGCCGCTGGTATCGGCCAAAGCCGTACCGGCTGCGAGCACCGCTGCCAGGGTGCCCAAGACGAACAGTTTCTTCATGTCATGCTCCTCCCAAGGTTTGTGGTCGTGGCTGATTTCGATGACGTCGTGCCTGCGTTCCTGTTTTTTATCTATTGTCAGACAAATGTAGTTGGGCGCGCTTGTCAACTGCGATCGGTAGCTGTCTGGCGATCAACTTGCGGTGCGGCGGTTGAAAAGGCTTCGGCGGATGGCTAGTCCTGCATGCATGAGGGTGAAAGCATGACGCCGACCGTCCCCCCGGGCGCACCGGGAATCCCGGCGCGCTGGACGTCCAGCGCCAAGAGCGGTGTCGGGTCGGCGCTTTCCCGGGACAGCCAAGTCTGGTTCACCATCAGCCATGGCGTCCTGAACGAGATCTACTATCCGCGCCTCGACAGCGCCTGCACGCGCGACCTTGGCCTGATCGTCACTCGCCCCGGCGGCTATTTCTGTGAAGAAAAGCGCGACGCCACGCACGCCATCGAACCGTTCGAGGCCGGCGTGCCGGCCTACAGGCTGGTCAACACGGCTAGTGACGGCGCCTGCCGCATCGAGAAGCGCATCCTTGCCGATCCGGCCCGCCCGACCTTGCTGCAGGAGATCACTTTCATCCCGCTCAAGGGCGCTGTCGCCGACTACCGGGTCTACGTCCTCCTGGCGCCGCATCTGGTCAATGCCGGCATGGGCAACACCGCTTGGGTCGGCGACCATGAGGGGAAGCCCGTGCTGTTCGCCACGGGACGTGGCACCAGCCTGGCGCTGGCCTCGTCGCTGTCGTGGCGAGACTGTTCGGCCGGCTATGTCGGCTTCTCCGATGGCTGGGAGCAGCTTCACAACACCGGCGCACTCGATCCGGCCTGCCAGCGCGCCGAGGACGGCAATGTCGCGCTGACCGGCGAGATCGGTTTTACCGCTGCCAGGACAAAGGCCGTGCTGGCCTTGGGATTTGGCGCAACACCCGAAGAGGCCGCCGAAAATGCCTTCGGCAGCCTGAAGCGGGGCTTTGAGCCCGCGGCGAAATCCTGCGTCAAGACGTGGCGTAAATGGCAGGCGGGACTGCTGCCGCTGGACCGGCATGGCGAGGTCAACAGCTATCGCGTCTCCACAGCTGTCCTGGCAACGCACCGCTCGATCGCCATTCCGGGTGCGGCGGTCGCCAGCCTCTCCATCCCCTGGGGCTTCAACAAGGGCGATGACGATCTTGGCGGCTATCATCTGGTCTGGCCGCGCGATCTGGTCGAGACGGCGGGCGGCTTCCTTGCCGCCGGCGATGCCGCTTCGGCGTTGCAGATCCTCGGCTATCTCCGCTCCATCCAACAGCCCGACGGCCACTGGCCGCAAAATGCCTGGCTCGACGGGTCGGCCTACTGGCCCGGCATCCAGATGGATGAATGCGCCTTTCCGCTGCTGCTCGCCGACGCCTTGCATCGCGCCGGCCACTTGCCGCGCGCCAGGCTGAAAACCTTCCTGCCGATGATCGAAAGCGCCGCCGCTTACGTCGTGCGCAACGGACCGGTCACTGGCGAGGATCGCTGGGAAGAGGACGCCGGCTACAGCCCGTTCACACTGGCCGTCGAGATCGCCGCCCTGCTTGCCGGCGCCGACCTGGTCGACGCCTGCGGCGAGAAGGCGGCCGCCGCCTATCTGCGCGAGACCGCCGATGGCTGGAACGACCAGGTCGAGCGCTGGACCTATGTCACCGCCACGGGCATCTGCAAGGCGGTCGGCGTCGAAGGCTACTACGTCCGCATCGCACCGCCCGACAGCGCCGATGCCGGTTCGCCGAAGGACGGCTATGTGCCAATCAAGAACCGGCCGCCAGGCGACACCGACAGGCCCGCCCAGGAAATCGTCAGCCCGGACGCGCTGGCGTTGGTGCGCTTTGGCCTGAGGGCCGCCGACGATCCCCGCATCGTCGATACGGTCAAGGTCATCGACGCGCGATTGCGCTGCGAGCTGCCGCAAGGGCCGCTCTGGTACCGCTACACCAGCGACGGCTATGGCGAGCACGAAGATGGCGCGCCCTTCGACGGCACCGGACAGGGCCGCCCCTGGCCGCTTCTGGCCGGCGAACGCGCCCATTACGAGCTGGCGGCAAGGCGCAAGGACAAAGCGGCCGAGCTGCTGGCGGCAATGGAACGATCGGCCGGGCCAGGCGGCCTGTTGCCGGAGCAGGTCTGGGACGGCACCGACCTGCCCGAGCGCGAATTGCTGCGTGGTGGCCCCTCGGGCAGCGCCATGCCCCTGGTCTGGGCGCATTCCGAGCACATCAAGCTTCTGCGCTCGCTACGCGACGGGGCGGTCTTCGACATGCCGCCGCAAGGCGTGAAGCGCTACATCGAGGACGAGACCGTATCGCCGTTCCGGACCTGGCGCTTCAACAACAAGATCCGCGCGCTGTCCGCCGGCAAGACGCTGCGCGTCGAATTGCTGGCAGCCGCGACCGTCCGCTGGAGCACCGACAATTGGGCAACCGCCCGTGACAGCCAGACAGCGGAAAATGCTTTCGGCATCCATCTTGTCGATCTGCCCACGGCAAGCCTACCCAACGGCAGCATGCTGATCTTCACTTTTTTCTGGCCCGGGACCGGCGATTGGGAGAATGTCGATTTCTCCGTCATGTCAGGCGCTCAGGGCAGCCAATAGACCCTTCCTCGATAAATCCAGCAAATCCTCCAAGAAACAGGGACGAAAACCATGCAGATCGGAATGATGGGACTGGGCCGGATGGGCGCCAACATGGTCCGGCGCCTGATGCGCGACGGCCATGAATGCATCGTCTACGACATCAACCCGGCCAGCGTCGCCGCCCTGGTGGCCGACGGCGCCTTGGGAGCGGCATCCCTGACGGAATTCGTCGGCAAACTCGCCAAGCCGCGCTGTGTGTGGCTGATGCTGCCGGCAGCGATCACCGGCAAGGTCATCGATCAGGTCGCGGCCCTGATGGAGCCCGGCGACATCGTCATCGACGGTGGCAATTCCTACTATCACAACGCCGTCGACCAGGCCGCGAAACTCGCCCCCAAGGGTATCCATCTCGTCGATGTCGGCACCAGTGGCGGTGTCTGGGGGCTGGATCGCGGCTACTGCCTGATGATCGGCGGTCCCGACGTGGCGGTGCAGCACCTGGATTCGGTCTTTGCCACGCTGGCGCCGGGCGCCGATGCCGGTTCCAATCCGCCCAAGGATACCGGCACCGCGCCCTTCGGCTACCTGCATTGCGGGCCGAGCGGGGCCGGCCACTTCGTCAAGATGGTGCACAACGGCATCGAATATGGCGTCATGGCCGCCTATGCCGAAGGCATGAACATCCTGAAATCGGCCAATGCCGGCAAGCGGCAGCGCACGGCGGACGCCGAGACCAGCCCGCTGGAAAATCCGCAATACTACCAGTTCGACATCGACCTTCCCCAGGTGGCCGAGGTCTGGCGGCATGGCAGCGTCATCGGCTCCTGGCTGCTCGACCTCACCGCCGGCGCGCTGAAGAGCGACCCGGCGCTGGCGCAGTTCGGCGGCCGGGTTTCGGATTCCGGCGAAGGCCGCTGGACACTGAAGGCGGCGATCGACACCGGCGTGCCGGCGCCGGTTCTGTCCTCGGCCCTGTTCGACCGCTTCTCCTCGCAGGGCGAATCCGAATTCGCCGACAAGCTGTTGTCGGCCATGCGCTACGCGTTCGGCGGCCACGTCGAGAAGCCGAAGGCAGGCAAGTGACGCCAAAGCGGGAGACGCACGCATGAGTCAGGAACGATCCGATACGCTGGTGCTCTTCGGGGCGACCGGCGACCTCGCCCACAAGAAGATATTTCCAGCCCTTTACCAGATGGTCGCCAAGGGTACGCTCACCGAGCCGGTGATCGGCGTTGCCTTCGACGCCTGGGACTTGAAGCAGTTGCAGGACCGCGCCCGCGACGGCATCGTCAACACGCTGGGCAAGGTCGACGAGAGGGTGTTCGCCAAGCTGGCGTCGCTGCTGCGCTATGTCAGCGGCGATTATCGCGATCCGGCGACGTTCGAGAAGCTGAAGACGGCGCTCGGCAGCGCCCAGCGGCCGCTGCACTACATGGCCGTTCCGCCGACGATGTTCGAGACTGTCGTGCAAGGGCTTGAACAATCCGGCACCGCACATGGCGCCCGACTGATGGTGGAAAAGCCGTTCGGCCACGATTTGCAGTCGGCGCGCTGGCTGAACCGGGTGCTCCATCTTGTATTCGACGAACAGTCGATCTTCCGCATCGATCACTATCTCGGCAAGGAAGCGATCCAGAACCTGCTCTATTTTCGCTTCGCCAATTCCCTGCTCGAGCCGATCTGGAACCGAAATTTCGTCGAGAGCGTGCAGATCACCATGGCCGAGGATTTCGGCATCGAGGGGCGGGGCCGCTTCTATGACGATGTCGGTGCCATCCGCGACGTGATCGAGAACCATCTGCTCAACATCCTGCTGCTGTTGGCCATGGAGCCGCCGGTCGGCCGCTCCGCCGACGACCTCATCGACGAGAAAGTGCAGGTGCTGCGGGCGATCCGGACCTTGACCAGGGACGATGTCGTGCGCGGCCAGTTCAAGGGTTATCTTGCCGAGCCCGGCGTCAAGCCGAACTCGCCGGTCGAAACCTTCGCGGCGGTGCGCTTCTTCGTCGACACCTGGCGCTGGCAGGACGTGCCGTTCTTCATCCGCGCCGGCAAGAACATGCCGGTGCATGTCACCGAGGTGGTGGTGCGGCTGAAGCGGCCGCCGCTCGACGTTTTCGATCCGATCAAGCCCGCCGACCAGAATTACGTGCGCTTCCGCATCGACCCGCAGGTGATGATCGCCATCGGCGCCCAGCGCAAGGCTTCCGGCGACGACATGATCGGCGAGCAGGTCGAGTTGACGGCGCTCGACGACAGCAAGGGCGACATGCCTCCCTACGAACGGCTGATCGGCGACGCCATGAACGGCAACGGCCAGCTCTTCACCCGCCAGGACGCGGCCGAGCTTGCCTGGCGCATCGTCGGTCCGGTGCTGGGCGACACCACGCCGCCGCATCTTTACGAGCCGAAGACCTGGGGGCCGGCGGACGCCATGGCCGGCTTCGGGCCGCCCAATGGCTGGATCGACCCGGTGGCGTGAGTGGAGCGGACACGGATGGGCAAGGCGGTGAAGCAACCAGCATCGGGCACGGACAGGGTCGTGCTGGCGATCGACATCGGCGGCTCGCATGTCAAGATCCTGACCAGCGCCGGTGGTGCGGAGCGCCGGGCCGATTCCGGCCCGGGCCTGACGCCACGGCAGATGATCGAAACGGTGAGAAAGCTGGCCGAGGGCCTGTCCTACGACGTGGTATCGATGGGCTATCCCGGCCCGGTCCGTCACGACAAGCCGACGCGTGATCCCATGAATCTCGGCAAGGGCTGGACCGGCTTCGACTTCGCCGCGCAGTTCGGCAAGCCGGTCAAGATGGTCAACGACGCGCTGATGCAGGCCATCGGCAGCTATGAGGGCGGCCGGATGCTGTTTCTCGGTCTCGGGACAGGCCTTGGTGCGGCGATGATCCTCGACAACGTCGCCCAGCCGATGGAACTCGCTCATCTTCCCTACAGGAAAGGCGGCAGTTTCGAGGACTATATCGGCGAGCGCGGCCTGCAAAAGCGCGGCAAGAAGAAGTGGCGCGGCTACGTCTTCGATATCGTCGACCGGCTCCGCGCCGCCATGCAGCCCGACTATATCGTCATCGGTGGCGGCAATGTCGACAAGCTCGACCAACTGCCCGCCAACAGCAGGCGCGGCGACAACACACGGGCCTTCGAAGGCGGCTTTCGTCTATGGCGAGACAAGGCCTTGATCGTCTGATATTATTACAGTTTAGTATAGTCGTTCAAAATAACGTGTGATGCCGCGCTAAATCATTGCCTTGGGCAGATTTGCCGACTAGGAATTCCGCCGTACTGCCGGCGTGCTCCCACGGATACACCAAAGACGATTCGGCATTTTTGATTCCGTGCCTCGTCCTTTCGAAACCGATCCCGATTTTCGAGGCCGTGCGCCATAGACGGAGGAAAGATTGAACGACGATAGCAACGACGCTCGCAAGGACATCGACCTTCTCGAGCTCACCACCCATATCGTGTCCGCTTACGTCGAGAAGAATCGCCTGCCCGCCTCCGGCCTGGCCGACCTCATCGCCAGCGTCGCCACCTCGATCGGCGGGCTCGGCAAGCCGGCCGTTCCGGTGGCCGCGCCGCTGGTTCCAGCGGTCAATCCCAAGAAGTCGGTGACGCCGGATTTCATCATCTGCCTTGAAGACGGCAAGAAGTTCAAATCGTTGAAGCGTCATCTGGGCGTTCATTTCGGCCTGACGCCGGATGCCTATCGCGCCAAATGGGGCCTGCCGGCGGACTATCCGATGGTCGCTCCCAACTACGCGGCCTCGCGCTCGCAATTGGCGAAGTCGATCGGCCTCGGTCGCAAGGCAGCCGCGCCGGCACCCGCCAAGGCCAAGGGCCGGAAGGCCAAGGTTTCGGCCTGAGCAATTCAGCGCTGAGCCGATATTTAGGAAGACCGGAACAGAAGCCTGCCGGCGAAACCGCCTTGGCAGGCTTCCTGTTTTTGTGGCTTGGATAGACCAGACAAGATGATCTGGGGGAAGCCATGAACTACACCAGGATGGTGATCGAGAAGGAAGCGCCGGAGGAGTACGGCTATGACCGTATCCGCTACAATCTCTCCGAAAGCTCGATCGCCGACCAGAAGCTCTCCGACATCGGCCTGTCGCTGCCTGACCTGACGCTCTTTTATGGCGAGCATCGCGGCGACAAGGAATTGCGTGCGCTGATCGCGGCGCAAGATGCCGGCATTTCGCCCGATGACGTGCTGGTCACCGCCGGGGCCGCCGGGGCGCTCTTCATCATCTCGACTTCGCTTTTGTCGGCGAGCGACCACCTCGTCGTCATCAGGCCCAACTATGCCACCAACATCGAAACCCCACGGGCGATCGGCTGCGCCATCAGCTTTGTCGATCTGGCCTTCGAGGACGGCTTTGCCATCGATGTCGAGGCCATCAAGGCGGCGATACGGCCGGACACCAGGCTGATCAGCGTCACCTGCCCGCACAACCCGACCGGCACGATGATGTCGCGCGCCGATCTCGATGCGCTGGTGGCGCTCGCCGACGCCAGCGCCTGCCATCTGCTGGTCGACGAGACTTATCGCGATTTGTCCTATGGCACGAGGCTGCCTTCGGCGGCCTCGCTCAGCCCGCGCGCCATCAGCGTCTCGTCGCTGTCGAAGGCCTTCGGCATTCCCGGCATCCGCATCTGCTGGCTGGTCACCAGGGATGCGGCACTTCAGGAGACGTTCCTCGCCGCCAAGGAGCAGATCGGCATCTGCGGCAGCGTCATCGACGAAGCCATTGCGCGTGGCATGCTGGAGCGGCGCGATACCTTCCTGGCGACGCTGCTGCCCGAAATGGCGAAGCGGCGCGACATCGTCCAGGTCTGGATCGACCGCGAACCGCTGGTCGACTGGGTGCGGCCAGAGGGCGGCGGCGTCGGCTTCCCGCGCCTCAATGTCGAGCCCGACTTCGACCTCGACCGATTCTATGCGAAGCTGCTGGAAAGCCACGGCACCTATGTCGGATCAGGCCATTGGTTCGAGATGCCGAAGCGCTTCTTCCGCGTCGGCTTCGGCTGGCCCGCGGAGGCGGAGCTGCGAGGCGGGCTCGATGCCATTTCGGCTGCCTTGCGTGGATGAACATGACGTGCGATCCGCCGGACAGGCCGGAAAATCCTTGATCCGGGATTGATTTTAACGCACATCCCGCTGCGAACTTTGCTAAAAGTTCCATTGGTCGGACCAGCGCCCGTCGTGCAAGTGCCCCGCCGGCATCGCATCGGCGCGAAAATCTGTTCCGATTTTCGGAAAAGCACGATGCGGGAACCAACAGTGCTGGAGCGTACTTTGTGCGTTCGATTGGATGCACGTCGCTCCAGTGCCATCGCAATGGGGCTCTATTCATGACTGCCGCACAAACTTCGCCGGACCAGCGCTACGCCGCGTTTCGGCACCGTCCGTTCCTCAGCTACTGGACGGCACGCTTCCTCACCACCTTCGCGACCATGATCGTGTCGGTCGCCGTTGGCTGGCAGATTTATGACCTGACGCGCGATCCATTCGACCTCGGCATCGTCGGCATTGTCCAGTTCCTGCCGTCACTGCTTTTGGTGCTGGTCACCGGCGTCGTTGCCGACCGCTTCGGCCGTCGGCTGATCATGACGCTGTCGACGCTGATCGAGGCTGGCTGCGCATTGGCTCTGCTGTTCCTGACGCTGAACGTCCTTACCAGCCCGTTGCCGATCTTCGCCGTGCTCGTCGTGTTCGGAATTGCCCGCGCCTTCTACGGGCCGGCATCGTCGTCGCTGTTCGCCAATCTCGTGCCGCAGGAGGATTTCGCCAACGCGATCGCCTGGAATTCGTCCGCCTGGCAGACGGCGACCATCATCGGTCCGGTTGCCGGCGGCCTGCTCTATGGCGTCTCGGCCGAAGTGGCTTATGCCACAGCGGCGATCCTGATGCTCGCTGCGGCGTTGCTCATCTTCACCATCCCGAAGCCCGCCCAGCAGACGTCGACCGACAAGCCCACCATGCAGACATTGTTTGCCGGCTTCCGTTATATATGGGGCGAGAAGATCGTGCTCGGCGCCATCTCGCTCGACCTTTTTGCCGTGCTTCTGTCCGGCGCCTCGGCGCTGCTGCCGGTCTATGCCCGCGACATTCTGGAACTTGGCCCCTGGGGGCTCGGCTTGCTGCGTTCCGCGCCAGGCATTGGGGCCATTTGCGTCGCGGTGTGGCTGGCCGGGCACCCGATCCGCAACCATGCCGGCAAGATCATGCTCGGCTTCGTGGCGGCGTTCGGCGCCTTCACCGTGCTGTTTGGTCTGTCGACCCTCACATCGCTGTCGATCGTGGCGCTTGCCTTCCTCGGCGCCACCGACATGTTCAGCGTCTACATCCGGGAGACGCTGATCCAGCTATGGACCCCGGACGCGGTGCGCGGGCGCGTCAACGCCGTCAACCAGGTTTTCGTCGGCGCTTCCAACGAGCTCGGCGAATTCCGCGCCGGCACCATGGCGGCGCTGATCGGCACCGTTCCGGCAGTCGTGATCGGCGGCGTCGGCGCCATCGCGGTAGCCGGCCTGTGGGCTTACCTGTTCCCTCAGCTGCGCAAGGTTCGTCACCTCAACGGCCGCAACTGACGCGCAACGCCGTAATCCTACGGCACCGCCGGTCTGCCGAAGACCATGCGCAGGAACTCATCCAGCCAGCGCTTCAAATGCATGTCCCAGATCAGCCGGCCGCCGAGATGATCGCGGCCGGGCTGCGCGCCTGGCAGCTCGAAGCGGTGCGCGCCGCGCACCACCCAGCGCTGCATCATCACCCTTGTGAGTTCGCCGTGGAACTGGATGCCCCAGGCATTGTCGCCGTAGCGGAAGGCCTGGTTGGGATAGGTTTCCGCCGTCGCCAGCAAGGTCGCGTCCCTGGGCAGCGAAAAACCTTCGCGATGGAACTGGTAGACCATTTCGGGCCAGTGCATCAGCTTCTTGCCAGCCTCGGTGGCCGTGAGCGGATACCAGCCGATCTCGACCAGCCCTTCGCCGTGACCCTCGACCTTGCCGCCGAGATGATTGACCAGCATCTGCGCGCCAAGGCAGATGCCCAGCAGCGGCCGGTTTTCCCGGAGCGGAACTTCGAGCCAACTGGTTTCGCGGCGGACGAACTCGTCCTCGTCATTGGCGCTCATCGGCCCGCCGAACACCACGGTGCCGGCATGATGGTCCAGTGTTTCCGGCAGAACATCGCCCAGCGGCGGGCGGCGGATGTCGAGGTCAAAGCCCTCTTCGAGCAGCATATGGCCGACGCGTCCGGGGCTCGAATTCTCCTGATGCAGCACGATCAGGATTTTTGGATTCGACCTCGTTGTGCGCGGCATCGGCAGGCGAATTCCCGTCTATTCGTCGCTCGATGTCCCACGGGCGCCCGGCGCCTGCGCCGCCGCCTTGCGGCGCGTCTCGATCCGGTCGTGGCGCTCGACGCCGATCAGCTCGGCGACGCGCCAGACCGTATTGTCCTCGAGCTCGTGCAGTTCGCCATCGGCATAGACGATCTCCCACATCAGGCCGATGAACGCCTTGCGTCCCTCGGCGTCGAGATGCCGCTTGAGCACGCTGGTGAAGGCATAGAGGTCGATTGCCTCATTGTCGGCGCGTTCGCCGGCGGCGGCGAGCGCTTCGAGTTCGGCGCCGCTGATCGAATAGGTCTGCGCCAGCACCGCCTTGAAGCGCTCCCATTCGACATCCTGGCGCACGCCGTCGGCATTCATCACATGATAGAGCAGTGCCGATGCGGCGACGCGCGGATCATCCGCGCTCGGGCGGATCCCGGCGCCGGTCGGCAATTCCCTGAGAAACGACAGCACGCGCTCGAACATCAATCCATTCCCAAACGGCCAGACGACTGGCCCAGATCAAAACAGCCGGAAGCGGCGCGGTGACTTTCCCGCCTCGTCGTCCGGATCGACGCCCGGATCGTCCGGCAACCGCGTCAGCTCTTCCGCCGGCTCGACGGCCTCGGCACCGGCCGGCACCGCCGCGAACGCCGCGGCGGTGACAGGGGTGACATGGTCGTCGCGGCTTTCGGTTTCCTTGCTTGTCGCCTCGTTGGCCTGGGCGACATGATCGATGACGTCGATCGGCTTTTCCGGCACCGGTTTGGCTGGCGCCTCGATTGCCGCGACCGCTCCATCCGGCGCGTCGTCGTGGCTGTCGATCAGCTGGCCGAGGCGCTCCATCGGGGCGCGCCACTCGAAGGCGTCGAGCCGGCCGGTGATGGGCGATACCGGCGCCCAACGTTCCGAAACCACGCCATCCGCCACCCAGGCCGGGTCGCGCGGCGCCCGCACTGCCTTGGAGAGCAGCTGCCTGACCTTGCCCTGGTCACCGGTCTCGGCTTCCTCGATATCGGCGAGGAGCAGATACGCGCCCTCGCGCCGGTCCATCCGGATCGCGGCCTCGGCCTCGCGGCGGGCGGTGGCGAAATCCTGCGCATCGAGTGCCGCGCGCGCCACAGTCATCGACGATTCGGCGTGGTTCCTCTTCATCTCCTGCAGTTTCTTGGCCCGGTTGAGCCGGTCGAGCACGGCGTCACCCGGCCGCGCATGGGTGTAGAGCTCGGCGATCTCGGGATGCGGCTCGGTCCGCCAGGCCGTTTCCAGGATCTTCGATCCCTTGCGCACGTCGTTCTGCTTGAACAGCGCGGCGGCGGCGGCGACGGCGGCAGGCGCGAAATCCGGCCGCAGTCTGTTGGCCTCGATTGCCGCTGTCCTGGCGGCGGCGGGATCGCTGTCGGCAAGCGATTGCGCCTTGGCGGTCAACAGCACGGCGCGGCGGCGGGCGGCGGCGTCGCGTTCGATCTGCCGCGTCGACTTCTGCGCCTCGACCAGCTTCAGGGCGCCGTCCCAGTCGCCGCGCGCGGTCAGCTCCTCCAGCGTCGATTCGGCCGCCCAGGCCAGTTGCGGCGCCATCACCGCGGCACGGCCGGCATAGTGCCGGGCGGCGTTGCGGTCGCCCAGGCGTTCAGCTTCCAGATAAAGCCCACGCAGGCCGAGCAGCCGCATTTCGGGATCGTCGAGCATGCTCTCGAATTTCTGCCGCGCGCCTTCATGGTCGCCTTCGAGCAGCGACGCCTGTGCCTCGAGCAGATGGATCAACGGTTCCTGGTCGGAGCGGATCAGCTTGGCCGCTTCCTTGGTCTTCTTGCGGGCCAGCGCGCCGTCGCCGGCGCCGGCGGCGATCATGCCGGTCGACAGCGCCTGATAGCCACGGTCGCGGCGGCGCACGCGGAAATAGCGCGAGATGGTGTAAGGGCTGTTCCACAGCGACCTGATCAGCCACCACAGGATCATCATCGCGGCGACGACAGCGACGACGGCCACCGCCGCCACCATCAGGCTGACCTGGTACTGATAGCCGTTGAAGGTGACGACCATGTCGCCCGGCCGGTCGGCAAGCCAGGCGAAGCCCAGCCCAAGCGCGAAAACGACGATGAGGAAGGCGAGCAGGCGGATCATCGTGTTGCCCTCATGCCTTCATCGCGCCGGAGATCAGCGTGTCGACCTGGGTTTCGACCTCGATGCGCGCCTTCAGTTTGCCGGCAAAGCCGGCGCCGGCGGCCTTCGCGGCTTCCGGCAGTGCGTCGTATTCGCTGAGCGCCTTGGCATAGTCGCCCTGCTTGACCGCCACTTCCATGCGCGCCACGGTTTCCGGCGCGCCGGGACCTTGGACGGCGCCGATCGGCCGGACCTTGACCAGCGATTCGGCGCTCGACATCAGGCTCTGCAAAAAGCCGGCGTTCTGGTCGACAGGCGTCGCGGCGGCGACCATGGCATTGGCGGCGGCGTCCATCTGCGAGGCGATCTCGGTGCGGGTCGGAACCCCCTTTTCGGCATAGGGCCGCAAGGTCGCCAGTTGCGACGCATTGGGCGAAATCGCGGCCAGCGTATCGAGTTCGGTCGCGAACGGCGCGCCACGGTCGAGCGCTGCCTTCAGCGCCGAGGCGGCGATGGCGAGCGCGATCTTCGGCTGTCCCGCCTGCGCCTCGACCTTGCCGGAAAGCTGCGACACCGACTGCTCCAGCGCGGCGAGCCGGCCTTCCTGCGCCTTCGCCGCCTCGTCGGTCGACTTCACCAGCGCATCGAGACCCGCCAGCTTTTCGTTGAGCGGGCCGAGATCGACCGGCGCCGCATTGCCGGCCTTGCCTAGGGCGGCGACCGCCGTTTCGATCTGCTTGACCTTGTCGCCGAGTGCGGCAAGCCCGGCGCTGTCACCCGAGCCGCCCTGTGCGACCGTCGATTTCAACGTCGCGACATCCTTCTTGACCTGATCGAGTGCGGCCGACAGGCCGTCAACCTTGGCCGAGGCGTCGCCACCGCCCGCTTCCTTCATGCCGGCGATTTCAGACTTCAGCGAGGCGATCTGGCCGTTGACTCCGTCGCGTGAAACACCGGCGCCTGAACCCGGCGCGCCGAGCAGGCCGGCGAACTGCAGGCCGCCGGCGCCGACCAGTGCGATGACACCCCCGATGATGCCGGCAGCGATGCCGTTGACGCCGCCACGCTTCGGCTGTGCCGCCATCGATTCGCTCCTTGCCTCGGTTTTTCCGGCAGCCGCGTTGGTCTCGCCGGCCTTCGTGCTTGCGTCCTCAAAGCTGTAGTCGAAGGGCTTGGCGGGCGGCGCCTCCGAACCGGGGTAAGGCATCTCCGGTTCCGCGGCCTTGGTCGCCGCATTCGCCGGCGCATCTGCTCCAGCCTGCCCCGTGGCGTCGGCATGCTCCCAAGGTTCGAGATCGGTCTGGTCAGCATGCACCGGCTCTTCCGGAGCTTCCGGCTGCGAGGCGTTCGCGGCTTCCTCGGCCTTCGCCTCGTCGGTCTGGGCCGCGTCCTTGGCGGCATCCTCGTCGACGATGCGGGACACGGGCTCGAGATCGATGGTCACCGGCTCGCGGCGGCTTTTCGAGTGTCGCATCTTCGGCGTCTTGACCATGCCTGGGCTCCGCAAAATTCGCTTCGTCTCAACGCCTGGTGGCGCGTGATGGTTCAGAAGGGTCTAGCACATCACCAAGCGGTGAAAAGGGGCGGTGTGATGACGCGGGTCACGGCCGCTCCGGCAAAAGCGCCAGCATTGCCTCCTCGTCGGGTCGTGCGGCAATGCGAATTGACTTGCCGGCGCTGTCGGCGAAGGCAGCGGCGATGCGCGCGGAAAGCGCGAAAACCCTTGTTTTTTCAAAGAGCCCTTTCAATGCGGATCTTGCGGCCAGCACCTGCAACGCGACAGCCGCCTTGGCCGAATAAAGCAGCACCGCGTCGACCGGCTCGCCGGACAGCCGCGCCAGAATGGTCGCGTCCGAATACGGCACCGGGAACGTGTCGTACGTTTCGACCGCGCGAACCCGCACTCCAGCCGCCTCCAGCCGCTGTTCGAACATTGGAAACCGCACGCGTCCGCAGAGATAGACGACGGTTTTGCCGGGAAATGCCGCCACAATGCCGTCGGCAAGCGACTCGGCATCGCCGGAACCCTCAAAGACCGACAGGAGCCCCGCCTTGCGTGCGGCTTCCGCCGTCCTCGTTCCGACGGCATGGCACGGCAGAGCGGCAAGCGCAGCCATCATCTCCTTTGGGGCATGGCGCACGGCATTGGCGCTGGTCACGGCAACGGCGACAGCGTCATCTGCAACCAGCCGGGCATCGCCAGGCAAAGCCACCGTTTCGGTCAGGGGCAGGAGAACCGGCTGAAAACCTTTATCCTGAAGCCGCCGCGCCGTGCGCGATGCGCCCGGTTCCGGTCTGGTCACCAGGACGCGAAGCATTTTCAGAGCCAGCCGTCGAAGAACTTTTCGCCGGCCTTGGCCCGCACCGTCCGCGCCGCCTCTTCGCCGATGCGGACGGCATCCTGCGCTGCCCCCTGCAGCTCGACCGCGTGCGACTGGGTACCGTCGGGCGAAATGATCAGACCGGAAAAGGAGAGTTTTCCGGCCGTGATAGCCGCGTAGCCGGCGATCGGCGTGCGGCAGGAGCCGTCGAGCGCCGCCAGGAAAGAGCGTTCGCAGGCCAGCGCCTGACCGGTCGGCACGTCATGGATGGCCAGCAGCATCTTCTCGACCTCGCGGTCGCCGATGCGCGTCTCGACGCCGATCGCGCCCTGGCCGGGCGCCGGCGGAAAGATGTCGAGCGGCATCAGGTCGGTGATCACATGGTCGAGGCCGAGCCGCTTCAGCCCGGCATAGGCAAGGATGGTGCCTGCGGCGACGCCTTCATCGAGCTTGCGCAGCCGCGTCTGCACATTGCCGCGGAACATCACCACGTCTAAATCCGGCCGCATGCGGCGGATCAGCGCCTGCCGCCTGAGCGACGACGAGCCGACCGTCGCGCCGCGCGGCAGCTCTGCGATACTCCTCGCCGCCTTGCCGACAAAGGCGTCGCGCGCATCCTCGCGCGGCAGGAAGGCGGAGAGTTCCAGACCTTCGGGCAGTTGCGTCGGCATGTCCTTCGACGAATGCACGGCGATGTCGATCGCGCCGGCGAGCAGCGCCTCCTCGATCTCCTTGGTGAACAGGCCCTTGCCGCCGGCTTCCGACAGTGGCCGGTCCTGGATGCGGTCGCCGCTGGTCGAGATGACGACGACCTCGAAGGCTTCCGCCGGCAGGCCATGCGCTGCCATCAGCCGCGCCTGTGTCTCATGCGCCTGCGCCAGGGCCAGCGGGCTGCCGCGTGTTCCGATTTTCAAGATTGTTTGCATGGCGCGCGGTCCGTGATAACCCCCGGCTGGCTTTGCGTTTCCGGGCACTCTCCTAACGAGGAACGCCCGGACATACAATCTCTGGAGACAGCGACGAATTGATCCGCGTTCTGGGCATTGAGACGAGTTGCGACGAGACCGCCGCCAGCGTCGTGGCGCTGGAAGGCGACGCCGCGCCGAAAATCCTCTCCAACGTGGTGCTCAGCCAGATCGAGGAACATGCCGCCTTTGGCGGTGTCGTGCCCGAGATCGCCGCCCGCGCCCATGTCGAGGCGCTGGACGGCATCATCGAGGCAGCCCTTGCCGATTCGGCCACGGCGCTTGCCGATATTGATGCGGTCGCCGCCACCGCTGGCCCCGGCCTGGTCGGCGGCCTCATCGTCGGGCTGATGACGGCCAAGGCGATCGCCGCAGCGGCAGGCAAGCCGCTGATCGCCGTCAATCACCTCGAAGGCCATGCCTTGACGGCCCGGCTGACCGACGGGCTCGAGTTTCCCTACCTGCTGCTGCTGGTCTCCGGCGGCCACACGCAGATCCTGGCCGTGCGCGGTGTCGGCGACTACCAGCGCTGGGCCACCACCATCGACGATGCGCTCGGCGAAGCCTTCGACAAGACGGCCAAGATGCTCGGCCTGCCCTATCCCGGTGGGCCGAATGTCGAGAAGGCGGCGGTATCGGGCGACGCGACACGCTTTGCCTTCCCCCGTCCGATGAAGGGCTCGGCGCAGCCCGACTTTTCCTTCTCCGGGCTGAAAACCGCCGTGCGCCAGGCCGCGACGGCGATCGAGCCGCTCAGCGACCAGGATGTCGCCGACATCTGCGCCTCGTTCCAGGCGGCGGTCGCCGATGCGCTGGCCGACCGCGTTTCTCGCGCACTGAAGCGGTTCGGCGAAACATTTCCCGGCACCAAGCAGCCCGCATTAGTTGTTGCCGGCGGCGTCGCGGCCAACCGCACGATCAAGGCGACGCTGCAGCGGCTTTGCGCGGAGGCCGGTTTCGCCTTCGTCGCGCCGCCGCTGCAGCTGTGCACCGACAATGCGGCGATGATCGCCTGGGCCGGCATCGAACGGCTGCGCGAGGGCCTGGCGCAGGAGAACGGCTTCGATTTCGTGCCGCGCTCGCGCTGGCCGCTGGACAGCATCTCGGCTCCGATGGTCGGCTCCGGCCGGCGCGGAGCCAAGGCATGAGCGGTGAAGCCATGGGCGGCCAGCAGATGGGCAATGAAGGCGCAGGCAATCCGGCCAAAAGTGGCTGGCGTGTCACGGTGCTCGGCGGCGGTGCTTGGGGCACTGCGCTGGCGCTGGCCATGCTGCGCGCCGGCCATTCGGTGCGCCTGTACGCGCGCGACCCGCAAACCGTCGCCGCGATCGGCCGTGGCGAGAACCCGCGCTATTTACCCGGTATAGCCATCGCGCCCGGCATCGAGGCGACGAGCGACATCGAGACGGCACTCGCCGGCGCCGATTGCGTGCTGGCGGTGACGCCGGCGCAGTCGCTGCGAGCGACGCTGGCGGCGGCGAAAGACCATATGCCGGACGGCATCCCGCTTGTGCTCTGCGCCAAGGGCATCGAGCGCGACACTGGCGCCCTGCTGTCGGCAATTGTCGAAGAAATCCTGCCGCGAAATCCGGTCGCGGCATTGTCCGGCCCGAGCTTCGCAACCGACGTCGCCCGTGGCCTGCCGACAGCGGTGGTTGTCGCCGCCCGTGACGAGATGCTGGCCGCCGACCTTGCCGCCCGCTTTTCCGCCGAGAACCTGCGCTGCTATTCGAGCAGCGACCTGATCGGCGTCGAGATCGGCGGCGCCTTGAAGAATGTCTTCGCCATTGCCGCCGGCGCGGTGACCGGGGCCGGGCTCGGCGCCAGCGCCCAGGCCGCCATGGTGACGCGCGGCTTCGTCGAACTGCGCCGTATCGGTGCCGCCTTCGGCGCCAGGCCCGAGACCTTGATGGGGCTTTCCGGCCTTGGCGACCTGCTGCTCACCTGCTCGTCGGCGCAATCGCGCAATTTCGCCTACGGGCTGGCGCTTGGGCAAGGCAAGACGCTTTCCGGATTGCCGCTGGCCGAGGGCGTGCCGACGGCGGCGATCGCCGCCCGCATCGCCGTCGGGCGTGGCATCGACGCGCCGATCATTTCCGCCGTCGCCGCCATACTGGACGGCAAGGTGACCATAGACCAGGCCGTGACGGCGCTGATGACACGGCCGCTGAAAACCGAAACCAAGGACTGAACCATCCGGAGTTAGAGAGCATGCTGTTTGCGTTGATTTGCAAGGACAAGCCTGGCAGCCTGCAGCTGCGCGTCGATACAAGGCCGGCGCACGCGGCGTTTCTGGAAGGCCTGATCAGCGAAGGGAGGCTTGCCTTTGCGGGCCCCTTCCTCGACTCCGACGGCAAGCCGGACGGCAGCTTGGTGATGATCGAAGCGCCTGATATGGCCGGCGCGCAAGCCCTCGCGGCAACCGACCCCTATGCCAAGGCCGGTCTGTTCGAAAGCGTCGAGATCCGTGCGTGGAACTGGGTCTTCAAGAAGCCTGCGAGTGAATGATTGTTTGGTCGCGCAACCCCTCGTCGGGCAGGGTGCGGGGGCAGCGCCGACGCTATGGCGATATACTGTGACAACGGTAAGGAACCCCTGAGATGAACTACTGGCTGTTCAAGTCCGAACCCTCGGTCTTCTCCTTCGAGGCGCTGAAGGCCAAGGGCAAGGCCGGCACGCAATGGGACGGCGTGCGCAACTACGCCGCCCGCAACAACATGAAGGCCATGCAGATCGGCGATCTCGGCTTCTTCTACCATTCCAATGAAGGGCTGAACGTGGTCGGCATTGCCGAGGTCTGCGCGCTGGCCCACCCAGACACCACATCGGACGACCCGCGCTGGGAGTGTGTCGACATCCGGGCCTTCAAGGACGTGCCGACCCCGCCGACGCTGGCGGAGATCAAGGCCAATCCGAAGCTTGCCGACATGGCGCTGGTGCGGCTTGGACGGCTTTCCGTGCAGCCGGTGACCCCGGTGGAATGGAAGGAAGTCTGCCGCATGGGCGGCCTGACACCTGCCCCGTGACGGTGCTCACCCCGCACAGCGCCAGGCAGTTCATCCTCGACAACACGGCGCTGATGGCGCCGCCGCACGTGCCCGAGATCCTGCTTCATCTTGCCGATGAGGCGCACGATCTGTGGCTGCGGACCGAGGACGAGCTGGTCGAGATCGGACTGCCGCCGCCCTTCTGGGCCTTCGCCTGGGCCGGCGGCCAAGGCCTTGCCCGCTATGTCATCGACAGTCCCGGCGCGGTGCGGGGCAAGCGCGTGCTCGACTTCGCCTCGGGATCAGGCCTCGTCGCCATCGCCGCCGCCAAGGCAGGCGCGGCCGGGGTAACCGCCGCCGACATCGATCCGTTCAGCGAGACCGCGGTCCGCCTCAATGCACAGGCCAATGGCATCGAAATCGAATTCCTCGACACCGACTGCATCGGCGCCGATATGGGTTGGGACGTCGTGCTGGCCGGCGACGTCTTCTACGACAAGCCTTTCGCCGACCGGCTGATGCCTTGGTTTTCGGCGCTCAAACAGCGTGGCGCCGAGATTCTGGTCGGCGATCCCGGGCGGTCCTATCTGCCACGATCGGGACTGGAGCCGCTCGGTGTCTACGAAGTTCCGGTGACGCGGGCGCTCGAGGACGCCGAGATCAAGCGCACGACCGTCTGGCGACTTGCTTGACGCCGTCGCCGAACAGGCGTTTCCATAAAATCCGTATCGGAGGGGAATTCATGGATTTTTCCGCAGTGAACTGGCTGGCGGTGATTGCCGCCGCCATCCTCGCATGGCTGTTCGGCGCAGCCTGGTACATGGCTTTGAGCAAGCCCTGGCTGAAGGCTGCCAAACTCGACCCGGCGACGATGAAGAGATCGCCGCTGCCTTTCGTCATCAGCTTCATCGCCGAACTTGTCATGGCCTGCATCATGGCGCTGGTTGTCGGAGCGATGACCGGAGGCGAGCCGACATTGCTGGCCGGGCTTGTCTTCGGCTTCGTACTTTGGCTCGGTTTCGTCGCCACGACGCTTTCGGTCAACCACCGCTACGAGAATTTCGGCTGGGACCTGACCCTTATCGATGGCGGCCACTGGCTGGGCGTGCTGTTGATCATCGGCGCGGTGATCGGTTGGTTCGGCGCCGCGGCAGGCTGAACGGATGACGGTACATTGACGATGGCAGACGAGTCCGGATTTCCGCGCGACTTGGTGTTCACCCGGATCTGCCACGTCAAGCAGGGCTATGACGACCGGCGCCGCCACATCGTCCGCGAGTTCGAGCGGCGCGGCGTGCCCGTCTACTTCTACACGGACTGGGACCGGCCGGATATCACACCGGAGATACGCGACGAGTTGATCGCCCCAACCTTTACCCACCCGGCGGCCGTCTCGCTGGCGCTGAAACATGTCGGCATCTGGCGCGATTTTCTCGAGACCGACCTGCCCTATTGCCTGGTCTTCGAGGATGACGTCTTCCTCGCTCGCGGCTTCGTCGCCAAATTCCGGCAGGGGCTGGCCGAGCTCGGCGACCCCGCGCGCAAGGCCGTCATCTATCTCGGCAATGGCAGCAACTACTACACGCCGAGCTGGAAATTGCGCAGAGGTCAAAGGCTCTATCCCGCATTGCATGCCAGATGCGCCGATTCCTACCTCATCACCCGCCCAGTCGCCGAAGCCCGTTGCGCCTGGATCGCCCGCAATAAGATATCTACGGGAATCGACCACCAGATCGAACGGATGGACGAAGAACTGGGGATCGAAATGTTGTGGTTTGAGCGGCCTATCGCCGAACAGGGCAGCGAGAACGGCACCTTCCACACTTCCGTTGCCGGCAAACCACACCCGCTTCTGTATAAGAAATTGCAGTGGAACTGGAAAAAATACACCCGCATGATCTTCGGCCACAACGCCCGGTCGTGAGCGAAGGGTTGGTCGGCCGGCCTACGCCTTGTCCGTGGCGCGCGTCCTGGCCACCTCATCGAGGATCCATTCGCGGAAGGCGACGATGCGGGGATCGTCAGCCGTCGCCTTGGGATAGACAAGGAAGTAGGCGTATTCAGGGGCAACCTTGATGCTGAGCTCGAAGGGCCGCACCAGCCGGCCCTCGGAAAGGTCGTTTGCAACCATGGCGAAATCGGCGAGCGCGACGGCATTGCCGTCGAGCGCTGCCTGGACCGCATCCGTGGATGTGCCGAAGACGACAGTGCGGCTGTCGTCGAAATCGTTGATGCCGGCCGCAGCCATCCACATGCGCCAGTTCGGCCATGTCACGCCCTGACGCGTCCATTCGATATGGGCAAGCGTGTGCTGGAAGAGGTCGCGCGGCTCGCGCAGGGGCGGCCCCGACGTCAAAAGGCCCGGGCTGCACACCGGAATGATGATGTTGTCGAACAGGCGGTGCGCGCAAAGCCCGGGATATTTGCCGGCGCCGAAGCGGATGCCGACATCGACATCGTCGAGATCGAAATCGCGCAGCCCGTAGGCGATGTCGAACCTGAGCTCGATGCCTGGCCTTTGCTTGCGGAAATCCTCGACACGCCGCATCAGCCATTTCGCCGCGAACTGCGCGTCCAGCGTCACCTTCAGAAATTCCGTTCCGCGCGCCATCTTGCGCGCCCGCATGGCGGCCCTGCCGAGCAGGTCGAGCGCATCGGTCGCGGCTTCGAACAGCACCGTGCCCGCCTCCGTCAGCCGGATGGTGCGGCTGGTGCGCGTGAAAAGCACGATGCCGAGCTGATCCTCGATTTCCTTGATCTGATGGCTGACGGCGGCCGGCGTCAGGCCGAGTTCGTCGGCGGCGCGGGTGAAATTGAGGTGGCGGGCCGCCGCCTCCAGCGTCCTCAGCGCCCGCGTCCCCGGCAGCAGGGCCGCCATCAGCGCGTAAGCTCCGCGAAGCGGCCCATAGCGCCCCTCCCATCCTCAAAGAAAACTTGATAATCGGGAAAAAACTACTCGTTTCCTCCCCGGATTTCAATCAGGCATGATGTGAACATCGGAACACTGTCAAACCGGATTTGAAGCCCGGAAGAACGGATCACATCATGTCCCACATCGCTCTCCACCCTGCTTATGCCGCCCGGCCGGGCTGGCTATCGGCGGTCCGTGACTGGCTGCGTCAGGCCAGAGTGGCGGTCAGCCTTCCGCACCAGAATGTCGAGGACCTGTCCGACCGCCAGCTGCGCGACATCGGCGCTGGCCGCAAGGACATCGCCCGGGCCATGGACCGCGAGATCGGCCGGCTCGGCCTTCTCGACATCGGCTGGCAGCAGCCAAGAAGATAAGAGAGTAGGGCAGTAAGGCAATACGGCAGTAGGGAAAGCCAGGCCAGCAACGAAGACCCTTCTACTGCCCTACTGCCCTACTGCCCTACTGCCCTACTTGCCCTACCTCACCACCCGCATCACCGTACGATCCGACAGCAGCGGCAGCAGCCGCGCCATCGTGCGCGCGGTGACGGCGACGCAGCCTTGCGTCGGCGTGAAATCGGCGCGCGCCAGGTGGAAGAAGATGGCGCTGCCGCGTCCCCTGCGGCGCGGCGCGATGTTCCAGTCGAGCACGAGGCAGGCGTCATAGAGCCGATCGTCACGCCGCATGCGTTCATGGCTGGCGCAATAGGGAATCCTGACCGGACGGTTGTAGTTGCGGTCGTCTGGTACCTCGCACCAGCCGAGATCGGGGCCGATCGGCGCCATAGCCAGGCGGGTCTTGCGGCCGGCGGCAAACTGATCCCCCCGGAAATAGCCCGCCAGGATGCGCATCGAGCCAAGCGGCGTGGCGCCATCGCCTTCGCGCTTGTCAGCCGTGATGCCGCCGCGCCCCAATGCGCACGCAAACACCGTTTTTCCGGCCTGCAGCAGGCCCTGAGTTGGATGACCGGGCCTTGGCCGCACGGTCAGCACACGCAGCCCTTTCGGCAAAATTGCGCCAGCTGCATTGCGCGCGCGTTTTTTCTTGTATGATCGTGCCACGGAACAAATCACTGTGATCGGCTGTTGTGCCGATCAGCTTCCGCATAAATAGGCAGCGGTCAACAGAATTTCTTTTCAAAACAACGGATTGATCCATGACTTCACGCACCATCCTGATCGTCGACGACGATGACGACCTGCGCGGCACACTGGTCGAGCAATTGTCCCTCTACGAGGAATTCGACGTGCTGCAGGAATCGACTGCGGCAAAAGGCGTCACCGCGGCGCGCGGCGGCCTCGTCGACCTGCTCATCATGGATGTCGGCCTGCCTGACATGGATGGCCGCGAGGCGGTGAAGATCCTGCGCAAGGGCGGCTACAAGGCGCCGATCATCATGCTGACCGGCCACGACACCGATTCGGACACGATTCTCGGTCTCGAGGCCGGCGCCAACGACTATGTGACCAAGCCGTTCCGCTTCGCGGTGCTTCTGGCGCGCATCCGTGCGCAGCTGCGCCAGCATGAGCAGAGCGAGGATGCCACCTTCTCGGTCGGCCCCTACACATTCAAGCCCAGCCAGAAACTGCTCATCGACCCGCGCGGCGGCAAGGTGCGGCTGACGGAAAAGGAGGCATCGATCATCAAATATCTCTACCGCGCCGACCAGAAGGTGGTGACGCGCGACGTGCTGCTGGAGGAAGTGTGGGGATACAACTCCGGCGTCACCACGCACACGCTGGAAACCCATGTCTATCGCTTGCGCCAGAAGATCGAGCGCGATCCTTCCAATGCCGAAATTCTTGTGACAGAAAGCGGCGGCTACAAGCTGGTTCCTTAAACATTTCACTATCCAATAGGCGGTCTGGGCGGAGCCGCTTTCGGATACGATCCGGTTGGAGGGGGATTCTGGATCGTACCGCAGAGGAGGGACTGGACTGACCGTTCGGGGACACAGCTAGATGGCGCTGGATGACGACATCCGCATCCTGTCCGCCGTGAGGCTTTTCGAAGGCTTCACGCAGGAACAGTTGCGCCTGCTCGCCTTCGGCGCCGAAACCACTTTCTTGCAGGCCGACCACAAGCTTTATCGCGAGGACGACGTGGCCGACTCGGCCTATCTCGTCGTCAGCGGGCGTATCGTGCTCTATCGCGAGCAGAACGGTGGCGAGCGCATCCCGCTAGGCACAGTCGGCCCCGGCACGATGCTCAGCGAACTGGCATTGATCGCCGACACCAACCGGCTGACCAGCGCTTCGGCCGAAATCGACTCGGAAGTGATCCGGCTCAGCCGCAAGATGTTCCGCCGCATCCTGGAGGAATATCCGGAAGTGGCGGTGAAACTTCACCAGCGCATCCTGGAGGATTTTCAGGCCATGATCCGCCGCATCGAGCAACTGGCGCCGCGATTTACCGGCGATTGAAGGCGCGGCAAAGACAAAATCCTATCGAGCCAGCAGGACAGAGGCGCGTGGAGGATCGCTGTCTTCGGCAAGTCAATCCAGATCGAAGCGCGCGATGACAGGCACATGGTCCGACGGCCGATCCCAGCCACGTGCCGCCCTCAGGATCTCGTAGCCGGCGAAATCAGGCACCAGGTTTGGCGACGACCAGACATGGTCGAGCCGCCGGCCGCGATTGGAAAGCTCCCAGTCCTGCGCGCGATAACTCCACCAGGTGTAGAGCTTCTGTTCGAGCGGCACGTTGAGCCGCATGAGGTCGACCCAGTTGCCGGCCAGCCGCATCGCTTCGAAGTTCTCGGTCTCGACCGGCGTATGGCTGACCACGTTGAGCAGTTGCTTGTGCGACCAGACATCGTGTTCGAGCGGCGCGATGTTGAGATCGCCGACCAGGATCGAGCCCGACACCTCGTTGTGCTCGGCGCGGATGGCGTTCATCTCGGCGACGAAATCGAGCTTGTGCCTGAACTTCTTGTTGATCTCCGGGTCTGGTTCGTCGCCGCCCGCCGGAACGTAGAAATTGTGCAGCAGGATCGCTTTGCCGCCGGCCCGCACCGTCACCGACAGATGCCGGCTGTCCTCGATCTCGCAGAAGCGGCGCTTCTCGACCACCTCGATCGGCCGCCGCGCCACCGTCGCAACACCATGATAGCCCTTCTGGCCATGGAAGGCGATGTGCTGGTAGCCGAGCCTGCGAAAGGCCTTTTCGGGAAACAGTTCATCGGGGACTTTCGTCTCCTGCAGGCAAAGCACATCGGGCGCGTATTCATCCAGCAGGCGCTCGACGATCGGCATTCGCAGACGAACGGAGTTGATGTTCCAGGTGGCGATGGAAAAGGGCATGCGGCGGGTCCGACAAAGATCGAACTACTGCCAGCCGCGCGTCACAAAGACAAGTACTGCAACATCAGAGGCCAGCGCGGCCCTCATTGCCCTGCCGGGCATTTCTCCCCGTGAACGGCGAGCAGGAGGCTGGCCGCGACCTCGGCATCTTTCTGGCAGTGCCGGCAATTAAGCGAAACTGTCGGCGACTTCTCCTCGTTTACGGGAGAAGATGGAGGCAGCCAGATGAGGGGCAGCGCCGACGTCCAAAAGCTTTCCGCAGAGATTGCAGATTACCTGGTCTTGGTGTTGAGCTCGCGGTTCGCGGTATAGTCGATGGCGAAGGTGTCGGGGGCGAAACTGACGCCTTCCTTGGTGTTGAAGATCATCACCGTCGTGTCCTTGCCTTGCGCATCGGTAATCGTCCACTGGCGCAGGTCAAAGGTTTTCGGGTCGAACATCATGGTGATCCGCGCATTGCCGAACACCGATTTGTCGGCGAGTTGGATGGTGGTGAGGTCGTCCTCTTCCTTGACGCTCTTGACGCGGTCGCCCGACAGGTCGATCCGGTCGTCGAGCAGCAGTTTCAGCGGCGTTTTCGACAGCGGATAAAGGTCTGACGTGTTCAGTTTCTTGTTGAGGATGACCACCGACTTGCCGTCCGAAATCACCCGGAAATTCGACGCTCCGTCATAGTTGAAGCGAATCTTGCCCGGCCGTTCCAGAAAGAACTTGCCGCCGGTCTGCTCGCCCTTTGGGCCGAACTGGACAAATTCGCCGCTCATCGATTTGACCGCGGAAAAATGGTCGGCGATCTTCTGCGCGGCCGCCGGCACGGCAGCCTGCGCCGAGGCCAGCAACTCGAATCCAGGCACCACATTGAGGACTGCGGCACCCGCGAACACCAGGCCAAGGCCAAGCAGCCGGCGTCGGGTCGTGGCAAGATCGCTGAGCGCTGAAAGATCATTTTTCATATCGGTCACTCTCATCTGATTCCTGATTTAGTCGCTGTCCTGGACCCCCAGTTGGGCTGAAGTTTGGCGGGCCGAACGCTGCCCAGTCGCTTGAACGCGCCAGAGGGTTCAAAGTTGCTGTGGGTTTCCCGCCGTCAGAACTTATCCTCTTCGGTCGGCACCAGGATTTCGCGTTTTCCCGCATGGTTGGCCGGGCCGACAATGCCTTCCTTCTCCATCTTTTCTATGATCGAGGCGGCGCGGTTGTAGCCGATGCCGAGACGGCGCTGGATGTAGCTGGTGGACGCCTTGCCGTCGCGCAACACCACCCCGACGGCCTGATCGTAGGGGTCGTCGGAATCCTCGAAATTGCCGCCGCTACCGCCGCCGGAACCGCCCTTGCCGGACGGCTCGTCGTCATCTTCGCCGTCGTCCTCGGTGATGGCGTCGAGATATTCCGGCACGCCCTGCAGCTTCAGGTGCCCGACGATCTTCTCGACCTCGTCGTCGGAGACGAAGGGTCCGTGCACGCGCTGGATGCGGCCGCCGCCGGCCATGTAGAGCATGTCGCCCATGCCGAGCAGCTGTTCGGCGCCCTGCTCGCCGAGGATGGTGCGGCTGTCGATCTTCGACGTCACCTGGAAGGAGATGCGGGTCGGGAAATTGGCCTTGATCGTGCCCGTGATGACGTCGACCGAGGGGCGTTGCGTGGCCATGATGACGTGGATCCCGGCGGCACGCGCCATCTGCGCAAGGCGCTGCACCGCGCCCTCGATGTCCTTGCCCGCGACCATCATCAGGTCGGCCATTTCGTCGATGATGACGACGATATAGGGCATCGGCTCGAGATCGAGATCCTCGGTCTCATAGATCGCCTCGCCAGTCTGGCGGTCGAAGCCGGTCTGCACCGTGCGTGAAATCTTCTCGCCTTTTTTCTCCGCCTGTTGGACGCGTGCGTTAAAACCGTCGATATTGCGCACGCCAACCTTGGACATCTTGCGGTAGCGGTCCTCCATCTCCCGCACAGTCCATTTCAGCGCCACCACCGCCTTCTTCGGATCGGTGACGACCGGCGTCAGAAGATGCGGGATGCCGTCATAGACGGAAAGTTCCAGCATTTTCGGATCGATCATGATCAGCCGGCATTCCTGCGGTGTGAGCCGGTAGAGCAGCGACAGGATCATGGTGTTGATGGCGACCGACTTGCCCGAGCCGGTGGTGCCGGCGACCAGCACGTGCGGCATCTTGGCGATATCGACGATAACCGCCTCGCCATTGATGGTCTTGCCCAGCGCCAGAGCCAGCTTGGCCTTGGTCGTCTCGAAATCGCGGCTGGCCATGATCTCCCTGAGATAGACCGTCTCGCGCTTCGCATTCGGCAGTTCGATGCCGATGGCGTTGCGACCGGGCACGACCGCGACGCGGCAGGCGATCGCGCTCATCGAGCGGGCGATGTCGTCGGAGAGGCCGATGACGCGCGACGACTTGATGCCGGGCGCCGGTTCGAGCTCGTAGAGGGTGACGACCGGGCCGGGGCGAACGGCAATGATCTCGCCCTTGACGCCGAAATCCTCCAGCACGCCTTCGAGCAGCCGCGCATTCTGTTCCAGCGCATCCTTCGACAGGCTCGGGTCGCGCGCCACGTTCTTCGGTTCCGACAGGAAGTGCAGCGACGGCATCTCGAACTTGTCCGAGCCGATCAGCGACGTCTGCGCCTCGCGCTGGACGCGCGCGCCGGGCGCCGGGCGCGGCGCCGGCGCCTCGACGCGGGTGGCGGCGTCGGAACGGAACTGCTGCACCCTGGCCGTGGGGGCCGCACGGCGCTGGGCGACAGGCTCGTCGTCGAAATCCATGTCTTCGCCGTCGCGGCCGAAGACGTCGTCATCGTCCGGATCGACGGAAACGCTGCGGTCGTTGACCATGGCGGCGAAGAATTCCGGCTCGACGCGGGCGCGGCCGTCCTGGCTCATCCGCTGCTCGGCGAACTCGGCCGATTCGACCCGTTCGGCGGCGCGGCGCCAGGCGCTGGCGCGCGGCTGCATCTCCGGCTCGTATTCGTCCCGCTCCTGTCTGCGGCGCACCGCGCGCCGGTGCATCCAGGCGCGGAACGAGAGCCACCAATGGGTGATGGCGCCGAGCGCCAATATGCCTTCGTCGCCCTCATCCTCGTCATTGTCGAACAAAAGCTCGTCCTCGCGCGGATCGGCCGCCGGCTCCTCCATGACGGCGAAGCCGTTCTTGCGTCCGATCAGCGCCGAGCCATAGGCGAACAGCCAGAGCGCCGGTGCTGCCAGCAACACGGCGAGCACGCTGGCGATCAGCCCGGTCGGATAACCGCCGGTGAGGATGCCCGGAATCTTGAGCACCATGTCGCCGAACACGCCGCCGAGGCCGGTGGGCAGCGGCCAGGTCTTGGGTGGAACGATGCAGCCGGCGATCGCGGCGGCGAGCAGCGCGAAGCCGAACCAGAACAGCCCGCGCTTGGGCAGCCTGTCGACGCCGCGCGCCGAAAACAGGAGGTATCCCCAGATCACCGCCGGAACCAGCGCGGCAACCGCGGCGAGGCCGAAGAACTGCATGGCAAGGTCGGAGAACACCGCGCCGGCATAGCCCATGGCGTTGGTGACGGTGTTGTTCGTGGCGTGCGAGAAGCTTGGATCGGCAACGTTCCAGGTGGCGAGGCTGGCGACCCCGAAGACCACAGCCAGGAACAGGCCGGCGCCGACCAGCCGGCCGACCTGGCGCCGCGCGAAAGCCTGGATGCCGTGCCCCGTATCGGTCAGCGCGAGCGGTGCTGAAGCCCCTGAACGCATGCTCTTCCCCGTCAGTGATTGCCTGGCCCGGGCGCATGACGCACTCCGGCAGATTCGAGGGCCAGACTATGCGTGGGAAGGTTAAGGGCGCATTAACTATAAGGCCGCCGATGGTTACCCCTTACAGAGAACTTCTGGGCCTGGCACCCGCAGAAAGTGGCGGGCGCCCTGGCCCGCCATCCGTTCGGGTGGATCAGGCGGCGCTTACTTGCTGGCGCCGCCAAGGGCGCGCACATTGGCGCAGAACTCGGCATGCGGCTTGCTCATCGCCGCGTCGTTGCACTCCTTCATCATGGCGTCCTGCTTTTCCTTCGGCATGGCCATGAAGGCCGCCTTGAATTCTTCCATGGGCTTCATGGTTTTCATGCTGGAATCGGTAAAGAAAGGCGACATGTCGACCGGACTGTCGAGAGCGCCGCCAGCCAAAGCCACGCCGCTGATCATGGAAAGTGCCAGTGCCCCGAGGCAGATATTCTTGAGGTTCATGAAAAATTCCTTCCCTGTGTTGTACAGACGAACGCCAGGACGACGATCGCCTCCACAGTTCGAGCCGAAGCAGTGGATGTTTCTTTCAAAAAATCTTTCTCACGCCAACGTGATTGCGCGAATCCAGGCGCGGCCGGAACGAATTTCTCAAAAAAGAGGCCCGGATGCGATCCGGGCCTCAAGGCGTGAGTTCCTTGCGGAGCGTCACGACGGGATTCTTTTTCAGGCAATTCCGGGAAAAGCATGCAGCGCTTCATCGCCCGGAAATGCGCTGAGATATGGCCGGCGGGAGGAGGATCCGTCGGCCCTTTGGCGAGGCGGGCCTTACGGCACCACCTCGCCATGCTGGGTGACGTCGAGGCCTTCGATTTCTTCCTGGCTCGATGGACGCAGGCCGACGAGCGCCTTGACGATGTAGAGGATCACGAAGGTGACGATCGCAGTCCACAGAATGGTGAAGACGATGCCATAGAGTTGGGTGGCGACCGATGCGCCCTTGCCGAGCGCGTTGATGGCCGGATCGGCGAGCGCGCCGGTGAGCAGCGCACCCACGATACCGCCGACGCCATGCACGCCGAAGGCGTCGAGCGAGTCGTCATAGCCGAAAATATGCTTCACCTTGACCGCCGAGATGTAGCAGACGACGCCTGCGACGATGCCGACGACGAAGGCGCCCGTCGGGTTGACGAAGCCGGAAGCGGGCGTCACCGCGACCAAGCCGGCGACGGCACCCGAGATGATGCCGAGCACCGATGGCTTCTTGGCGACGAACCATTCGGCGAACATCCAGGCAAGCGCCGCCGCCGCGGTCGCGACCTGCGTGTTCATCATGGCCGCGCCGGCAAGCCCGTCCGCAGCCAGTTCCGAGCCGGCGTTGAAGCCGAACCAGCCCACCCACAGCAGTGAAGCGCCGATCACCGAATAGACCAGATTGTGCGGCGCCATGTTGGTGGTGCCGTAGCCTTCACGCTTGCCCAGCACCAGTGCGCAGACCAGGCCCGCGACACCGGCGTTGATGTGGACGACCGTGCCGCCGGCAAAGTCGAGCACGCCCGCCGTGCCAAGGAAGCCGCCGCCCCACACCCAATGCGCGATCGGCGCGTAGACGAACACCAACCACAGCGCCATGAAGATCAGCAGCGCCGAGAACTTCATACGCTCGGCGAAGGCGCCGGCGATCAGCGCCGGCGTGATGATGGCGAACGTCATCTGGAACATCGAGAAGACGAATTCGGGAATGTTGGCCACACCCGGCGCCCACAGCGTCGCGGTGGTGATGCCGTGATGGAAGAACTTCGAGAAGCCGCCGAGATAGGCATTCATGCCGCCACCGTCGGAGAAGGCCAGCGAGTAGCCGAACATGAACCAAAGCACCGTCACCAAACAGGTGATGGCGAAGCTTTGCATGATCGTGGCGAGCACGTTCTTCTTGCGCACCATGCCGCCGTAGAACAGCGCCAGGCCTGGAATCGTCATCATCAGCACGAGCGCCGTCGAGGTCAGCATCCAGGCGGTGTTGCCGGTGTCGAGCACCGGGGTCGGGGCGGCGGCCGGCGCGGCCGCCGCGGCGGCGGGAGCGGCCTCTTGGGCGAAGGCGGCGACCGTGCCCAAGGCTGCGAGAGTGAGCGTACCCAAAAGGGCCGCCCGTCCCGTCGTCTTTAAGGTGGAAGAAATATTCATTGAACTCTCCATTGGAATACGTGTCCGGCGCTTAGAGTGCGTCGCTGTCTGTTTCGCCGGTGCGGATGCGCACCGCCTGGTCGATGCCGAAAACGAAGATCTTGCCGTCGCCGATCTGGCCGGTCTTGGCGGCTGCGGTGATGGCCTCGACGGCCTTGTCGGCCATGTCGGCGCTGACCGCGACCTCGATCTTGATCTTCGGCAGGAAGCTGACCGCGTATTCCGCCCCGCGATAGATTTCCGTATGCCCCTTCTGACGCCCGTAGCCTTTGACTTCGGTGACGGTCAGGCCCTGGATGCCGACGGCGGTAAGCGCTTCGCGCACCTCGTCGAGCTTAAACGGCTTGATGATTGCCATCACGATTTTCATAAGGTTTCACCCTTTGCTGTTGCGGTGCCCCGCGTTTGCACGACTGCACCGATCCCGAGGAGCCGGAGAGTGCCCCTAGGGATTCAAGCTCCGTGCCAAGTGCCGAAGCAGCATGTTAACCTGTTGTAAACAAAGGAAATGGATGGGCCGCATCCAGCAGGTGCCGGAGCCTGCGGCATGCCGCATGCTTAAAATTTATGCAATTTTTTGGAAATGCCTATTTCGCCGGCTTCCGATCAACGCTTGAGCCGGATCAAACCTTCCTGGGCCATCGAGGCGATCAGCGTGCCGTCGCGTGCATAGAGCATGCCGCGGCTGAAGCCGCGCGATCCCGAGCTCGACGGGCTGTCCTGCGCATAGAGCAGCCACCCGTCGAGCGAATGCGGCCGGTGGAACCACATCGAATGGTCGAGGCTCGCCGCCTGGATGTCGGGATCGAACAGGCCGCGCCCATGCGCGAAAGTCGAGGTATCGAGCAGCGTCATGTCCGAGAGATAGGCGAGCAGCACCGATTGCAGCGCGCGGTCGTCGGGAACCGGTCCCGCGAGACGGATCCAGACATTCTGCCGGGGCGGCAGCTTGTCGCGGCTCTCATAGTGTTCGAGGTTGACCGGCCGCAGCTCCAGCGGCCGCTCACGCGCCCAGAACCGTCGAACGGCTTCCGGCACCCGGTCGGCCGTTTCGAGCAGCTGACGCTGCGTCTTCAGTCCTTCCGGGGGCGGCACGTCGTCGGGCAGCGCGAATTGATGCTCCAGTCCCTTCTCGTCGACCTGGAATGAGGCTTCCAGCGAAAAGATCGCCTGTCCGTGCTGGATCGCAAGCACGCGGCGAGTGGTGAAGGAGCCGCCATCGCGGATGCGGTCGACTTCGTAGATGATCGGCACCTTGATGTCGCCCGGCCGCATGAAATAGCCGTGCAGCGAATGCACGAAGCGGTCGGGCTCCACCGTCCGCTGCGCCGCCACCAGCGCCTGGGCGATGGTCTGGCCGCCGAACACGCGCTGCCACTCCACCTGGGGGCTGCGACCACGGTACAGATTGTGTTCCAGCCTCTCGAGGTCGAGAATGCGTAGAAGCTCGTCCATGGCCGCCGTCATGTTTTGTGACCTCGCCTCAAAATTGCTATGGCGGTTTCCGACAGGAACAACGAGCCGTCAAGGGCGCAAGCCCAGGTCGGAGCGCAAGGAGCCAAGATGATGGAACGCAAGGCCGACGCCAAGACCCGATCGGGGCTCGACGTTCTCGTCGCCGGCGCCGGCTATGTCGGGCTGGCCGCCGCCGTCTCGGTCAAGCAGGCGCGGCCCCACCTTGCCGTGGCACTGGTCGACGCCGCGCCCGCCGGTGCCTGGCAGCGGGATGGCCGTGCCTCGGCCATCGCCGCGGCCGCCTGCCGCATGCTCGACCAGCTTGGCGTCTGGGCCGTGATCGCCCCCCAGGCGCAGGCGATCACCGAGATGATCATCACGGATTCGCGCAGTTCCGATCCGGTGCGCCCGGTCTTCCTGACCTTCGGCGGCGAGGTGGCGCCGGGCGAACCCTTCGCGCATATGGTGGCCAACAGGGCGCTGAACGGCGCCTTGCGCGCCAGCGCCGAAAAACTCGGCATCGACATCATAGAAGGCGTCGCGGTGCAGGGTTTCGAAACCAGTGGCCCCGGCATATCCGTGCATCTGGCCGACGGTGCCATGCTGACGGCGCGGTTGCTGGTCGCCGCCGACGGCGTCAATTCCAGATTGCGCGACATGGCCGGCATCAAGACGGTGAAGTGGGAATACGGCCAGTCCGGCATCGTCTGCACCGTGGCGCATGAACGCCCACACCATGGACGCGCCGAAGAACATTTCCTGCCCGCCGGCCCCTTTGCCACGCTGCCGCTCAAGCCGGACGAGGACGGCACCAACCGCTCGTCGATCGTCTGGGTCGAGCGCACGCCCGATGCCGCGGCGCTGGTGTCCGGCGACGATCTCGTCTTCGAGCAAGAGCTCGAGCGGCGCTTCGGCCTGAAGCTCGGAGAAATCCGCGTTGCCGACAAGCCGCGCGCCTGGCCGCTCGGCCTCACGCTTGCGCGCGCCTTCGTGGCGCCCCGCATCGCGCTCGCCGGCGACGCCGCCCATGGTATCCACCCGATCGCCGGCCAGGGCCTGAACCTCGGCTTCAAGGATGTGGCGGCACTTGCCGAGGTGATCGTCGAGGCGGACCGGCTCGGCCAGGACATCGGCGCGCTCGACGTGCTGGAGCGCTACCAGCAGTGGCGCCGTTTCGATACGGTGCAGATGGGCGTCACGACAGATGTGCTGAACCGGCTGTTTTCCAACGACATCAGCCCGCTGCGCACCGCCCGCGACATCGGCCTCGGCCTGGTCGAGCGCATGCCGCGCTTGAAGGATTTCTTCATCCGCCAGGCATCGGGGCTATCGGCCAACACGCCGAGGCTGTTGCGAGGCGAGCCGATCTGATCGCCTGGCAATTGGCCGAGGCCTACACGACGCCGTCATCCACGGGCGAAGCGGACGTGCAGACCCGAGGATCCGTTCCGTGACATTGGTCGAAGAATGCAGCCGAGCACAATTCTGCACCGCTGCACCGCTTATAGGTAACGGAATGGATTCTATGGTCTGCGCCGCATCGCTTCGCTCCTTGCTCCGCCATGGAATGACGAGAAGGTGGGCCCTCAGTTCACCTCGAACCCAAGCTTCTGCCGCAACCTCAACATCCGCTGGTCGGCGACCTTCACGCTTTGCCCGCCGCCCTGGGCGACGCGGTTCAGCATCCTGAGCAGGTCTTCCCGTTCATTCGGGTCGAGACGCTCACGCAGGAACGGCGCCAGCTTGTCGATGACGAGTGTGGTGTCGTCGATCTGTGACGCCGCCCATTTGGCGTATATCACCGCTTCGTCCGCCTTCTTCTTGTCGGCGATGCCAGAGATGACTTCGCGGATGACGGCCTCGCGCTGCGGCAGGACAGGCTCGTTCTCCGAGACGATCGATGTGATCAGCGTCGCGGCGGCCACTACTGGATCGTCGATCGCCGTCAGCGGCGACAGCGCCGCCTGCTTGCGCAGCTTCTTGCGCCGGATGTTGCCTTGCACGCGCCCGACGACATCGGCAACCTCGCGCGCGGCGTCGTTCATGGCCTTCATCCGGTAATACCACAATGCCGCCGCTCCCAGCACGCCAAGGATAGCAATCAGGAAAGGCATGCCGAAATCCCCCAAAATCCCGGCGACGATAGGAGAACTCGAGACTTGCTTCAACACGCAAAAGTTGCGTCAGGTGAAGAAATTTCGTGTCCGCGCTGGCAGTGCCGTCAGGGCTCAAGGCTGCTTCGCCGAGTTCCTTCCCAACTTCCGGACGGCAGGACAGAGGGGATGCTGTCGCCAGCATCCGGCATCTCCTATGATCCCGGTATGTCGTAGATCGCCCGCACCTCGATCGTACCGATCTCCGCCAACGGAATCCCGGCGGCGATGTCCAGCGCTTCATCGAGATTGTCGGCCTCGACCATGACGAAGCCGAGCAATTGTTCCTTGGTTTCAGCGAATGGTCCGTCAGTGACCAGCCTCTTGCCTTTGCGCCGCCGGACCGCCTTCGATGTCTGCACCGATTGCAGCGCCTGCGCGACGATCAGCTTGCCCTCTTGGTCCAGGGACCTGTCATAGGCGAGCGAATCGGCGTTGAGCTTGGCCCCACGCTCCGGGGTCAGCGCATGGAGGTCCTTTTCCTCACCATAGACCAGACAGACATATTTCATTTCCGGCTCCCGTGCTGCGACGAATCATAGGACGCCGTGGCGGGCGTGTCAGCCTTGCCCTCGACCGCCGCTGCTTGGTCGAGAAGGCAGGCTGCGGCCGCGATGATGGCGACGGCCGCAAGCAGCCGGCCGAAACCGGACGCCGGCGGGTCCAGCCAGAAGCCGTCTTGTCGCCAGGGCCTGCGGCGCCGTTCGTGCCAAAGCGCGAAAACCAGATTGTCCATGTGAACCTCCATCCGGCCACAAGCTTCGCGGCCGCCCGCAGGACGGCGGGACCGGATGGAAGCCGACATTTTCGCACGCGCATTTTTCAGAAAAAATTTTGCCACGGGCGCCGATGCCGCGGTTTCCGCCGCGATGGCGCGATGGCCTTCCCATGCGTCCGCGCTATAGTTGGAAGGAACGCTGGCGCCGGGCCGGCGCAAACGAGGCCAAGGAGACCACCATGGACCGCACCGCAACCGCCGTCTGGAAAGGCAATCTGAAAGAGGGAAAGGGCACGCTCGACAGCCAGAGCGGGACGCTCAAGGGCACGCCCTATTCGTTCAAGGCGCGCTTCGAGGATGAAAGCGGCAAATCCGGCACCAATCCGGAAGAGCTGATCGCGGCCGCCCACGCCGGTTGCTACGCCATGCAGCTTTCGCATTTCCTGGCGGAGAACGGCACGCCCGCCGACGAACTCGATGCCAAGGCCGTGGTGACGCTGGTTCCAGGCACCGGCATCACCGGCAGCGCCATCACACTGGTCGGCAAGGTGCCGGGCATCGATGCGGCGAAGTTCAAGGAATTGGCCGAGAAGGCCAAGGCCGAATGCCCGGTCTCCAAGGCGCTCGGCGCCATAAAAGTGTCGCTCGACGCCAGGCTGGAGTGATTTGCGTTCTATTTGCCGAGATCGCGTTCCTTCGCACCCCCCTCTGCCCTGCCGGGCATCTCCCCCACGAGGGGGGAGATTAGCGGCTCGGTCGCTGGCGCTTCTCTTTCAACGTCGGCGATTGGCGAAAGCCGGCGTACATCTGATCTCCCCCCTCGTGGGGAGATGCCCGGCAGGACAGGCGCCTCGCGCCAACCTCCAGTGAACTAGCCGCCCAGCGCCTCTATCTTGGCCCGCAGCGTCGCGACCTCTTCCTCAAGCGCCCGCACGCGGGGTTCGAGATCGGTATCTTGCACCGGCGGTTGCCAGGGCGTGGCGGCGGCCTGCATCTCGACCGGCCCGCTCATGAGATGCACGTAGCGATCTTCGCGCTGTCCCGGCCCGCGCGGGATTTCCTGGACCAGCGGCGGCCTGCGGCTGATCAGCATGTCGAGCTCAGCGCGCAAATCCTCGATCGACGAAAACCGCGCCATGCGCTCGGCTCGCGCCAGGAGCTCATGCGCAGTCTGGGGTCCGCGCAGCAAGAGCAGGCCGAGCAACGCGGTCTGCGGCGTGGTCAGCGAGAAGCGCTGCGCCATCTGATGCTCGTAGCGCTCGACGCGCGAGCCGAACATCTGCCGCACCAACCCCTTTTGCTCAAGCAGCTTCAGCGCCCGGTGTACCTCGGTCTGCTCCAATGCCATCACCGGCTCGCGTGCCGTCTTCTGGTTGGCGGCGGCCAATGCCGCGTTCAACGTCAGCGGATAGACATCCGGCGTCAGTTCCTTCTTCTCGATCAGGCAGCCGAGCACGCGGGCTTCGCTGGCTGAGAGGATGGGGAGATCGGTCATTGGGTTGCTATCCTTGCTAAGGTCGGAGGGACAGCGCCCCCCTCTGTCCTGCCGGACATCTCCCCC